>DATBBD010000454.1:0-2798 GCA_036271175.1 Polyangiaceae bacterium
AACTTGCGGGCCTTGCGCGTACCCGACGCGCGCGTGGAGATGACGCGCGCGCGACAGTACCAACGACAACACCGCTTCGTCGTCGACGAGGCGTTCGCACACGACGCACCAGTGGCTCAGATCGCACGTGAGCCGGAGCTCAGGAACCGCGCGGAGAAATCGCGCGGTTGCCCACGGATGAAATGTCGGACGGCTCCGGTGCGTCTCGAACGACAGCTCGGCGCCGAGTGAACGGCCGAGGTCGAGCGCGCGTCCGAAAAAGTCGATCGCCTGCGTCTCGGGCCAGCTATCGGATCCGGCGAGGCACGTGAGGAGGCGCGCTCCCGCTTCGACGGCGCGCGCTGATTGATTACGAAAATCGTCCCAGTGCCGCTCCTCGGGGACCGACGAGGCCGGCGCGTACGACCCTCCGGTGCAGATTTCGGCGATGTAGGGAATGCCGTCGTCGCGGAGCGTCCTCTCGAGCGCGCGGCAGTCCTGAAGCGTGAGCGGTGGCGGCGCTTCGATGCCATCGAACGAACCCGCGCGAGCTTCGCGCAAGCAAGCGTCGGTGTCGCCGAAGGCCCACGCGCTCGCGAACAGCAAGAGCTCGGTCATATTGCGCGCGTGACCGCCGTCACGAACCCCCGGCGCGCTCGGTGCGTTCCTTCGCGAACGACGCGAGACCGTGCGCGCCGCGCGGCAACGAGAGCGTGCCCTCGGCGAGCTCGCGCTTCAGGTAGGAAAAACTCTGCACCGTCTGGGCCCAAAGGTGTTCTCCGGCGTGCACGGGTTCATGGGTCCTCTTGCCGTCGCGAGCGACGAGGTGGGGAAGGGGCTCGACCACGGCGTCGTAGTCGAGGTTGTAGAACAGCGGGAACGAGTAGCGCTCTTCAGCGACGCGACGGACGCGGTGCACGGTCGAGACCCAGCGTCCGTTGCTCAGCACCTCGAACAGGTCGCCGATGTTGATGACGAGCGCGCCGTCGATCGGCGGCGCGTCGACCCAAGCTTCTCGAGAGTTCATCACTTCGAGCCCGGGCGCCGTCGCGTGAAGGATCGTGAAGCACTCGTAGTCGGTGTGCGCCCCGATGCCCGGCGCATCGACGGCTTCGGGCTGCGGCGGATAGTGAATCAAGCGAAGCTGCGACGGGGGCTTCGTGGTGAGCGCGTCGAAGCGGTCTTCCGGCAAATCGAGCGCGAGGAGCAAGCCGCGGCAGAGTCTACGGCCGAGCGCGACGACGGCTTCGTAGTAGGCGTACACGCGTTCGCGAAATCGCTCGACCTCGACGGGCCACACGTTGGGCCCGAGCAGGCGATTGCCGGCGAGGAAGTCGGGATCGGTCGGCGGAAGCTCGAGCGACAGATCGAACGCCTCTTTGGTGTCACTCTGCGTCTGTCCGTAGACCGCCTCTTCGCCCGGCGGCACGTAGCCGCGGTGATTTCGGGAGCGCCCGATGTAGTACCGAAGCTTCGCCGCATCGGGCAGCGCGAAGAACCGAGCCGCCGCGTCGGTCAGATCCGCGACGACGCTGGCCGAGAGTCCGTGATTCGAGACGTAGAAGAACCCCGCCGTTCGCGCGGCGTTGTCGATCGCGAGCGCGGTCGCTCGCCGCGTCCCGAGATCCGCGCTAGCGAGCCCCGAAATATCGACGAGCGGCACCGAGTCGAATTCGCCGCGCGCCGGACCGGTCATCGTCCGATCCCACCCTTGTTCGATTGCGCCTGCATACCATCCGGGTTTCCGGCGCAACGCGTTCGCGCTGTTTACTTATCGTGATGCGCGTCGACGGCGGCGTCCTTGCTCGGTGCTGCGTCGTTCGGCGTCGCGCCGTCAGACGAGGCGTCGATGGACGCGTCGTTGCCGGCATCCGTCGTCGTCGGCACTTCGGCGTCGAGAAGCTCGCCGCCCAGGCTGCCGGGGTGCACGCACTCACAGCTGTCGCCGGCGGCGGCGCAATACGGCAAGTGCGGCGTTCGAAGACAGCACTTCTCTCCGGTGTCGCACACGCGCGAGCCGCAGTTCACGCGATTCGGGCTGTTGTCGACCTTCGCCGGAGGCGGGTTGCCCGTCGTGTCGCAGCGTGTGAGCGTCGCGGGAAGGTAGAGGCTCGTCGAGCAGGTGACGCCAGGCGCTTTGTCCTCGCACACGTCGCCCGCGTGACAGAGCTCACGCCATCCGACCGCGCCGCCGGCATCGGGACCGGGGCACGAGTCGTAGCAACCCACGTGCGTGTACGCGACACCGATGCCGCTCGTCTGGAACTCGGCGCAGCAATGCTTTCCGCCGCTGCAATCCTCGGGGCCGTCGCAGGTGACCTCGGTCACCGACGTGCAGTCGTTGCCGGGCTGGAACGTGCACGCGACGGCCGGCTGACCGAGGAGCGAGTTCTCGATACATCCGACGAACGGATCGAGACCGCCGCAACCGTTCGGCGAGCAACAACCGACGAGCGAGAGCGAGGCGTCCGCGTTGGTGAAGGTCGGGCACGCGCTCGACTGATAGCCGGTCTGCTGGGGCAGACACTTGGACGCTTCGGGGAGCTTCAACCCGCATCCGTCGGTGTCGGTGCAGCACGTCTTGATGCGCTCGATCCCCGCGCCCTCGGGAAGCAGACATGGGTTCGTGCCGCACATCCCGACGCTGCCGCTGGTGTTCGGTTGCCCGCCGGTTCCTGCCTTGGTGCCACCGTCCGTGGACGAGCTCGTTTCATCGGAGCTGCAAGCGCCGGCGGCCCACATGGCCGTGACGGCGATCGCAAATTTCAATGAAACCGCTAATTTTCCCCTGTAACGAACGGTGCGCTCGCGCATCCGTT
>DATBBD010000455.1:0-4626 GCA_036271175.1 Polyangiaceae bacterium
CGGCTCTTCTCTCGCCGCACGAGAAGCATGATCGCGAACGCGACCGACGTGTGCATGCTGGGAAAGCAGTTCGCGCCGAGGTCGAGCCGCACCTCGTCGGACCAACCGCGCGCGCAGCGATCCGGATCGCCGAGCACCGACCACACTTCGTCGACGCGGAAGGCGCTGTAAAACGGGATGATGAGTGGAAACTGAATGACGTGCGCGGCGAGCGCGTAGCGAGCCGTCTTTTTTGCATCCAGGGCCGCGAGCGAGCGCACCACCGGGATCCACACGACCATGTCGAAGCCGGTCAGGTAGACCCACTGCATGAACCGCAAGAGTCGCCCCGAACGGAGTCCGGCGAGGAACCGGCCGTCGTTGAGCGGCACCGACGCCATGAAGTGGTTGGCGTTCCACAGGTAATGCTCTGCGTGATTCAGGTGGTACGCGATGCCGAACCAAAGGTCGGGCACATAGGCGACGATGGCCGACAGGGCGCCAAAGAAGAGCGCCGCGGCCGCGAGTGAGCGTCGTGAGGGGTGAAGGACCCGGTCCGGTGACACCGTGGTGACGAACAGAAGAAGTACGGCCCAGCTCGAGGCACTCCATTCGTCGAGCAACGCGATGCGGACGACCATTCCCCCGACGGCCGCGAAGTACAATAGGTACGCGAGGTTGCCGAGCTTCGGAGCCGTGCTGAGCGGGAGGGTTGAGTCGGCCGTGGCCAAGACTATGGGAGAGCTTACGGGTCGTGTGACGACTTTCCAAGCCTCGGGCCGAATCGAACCCCTGCGTTACTGGCCGAACGACCAGTGCCGTGGCTCATTTTTCAAGGAAGCTTCGGCGTTGAATAACGGTATGACCGGGCGGGGCCGTCGCCCGGTCGTGCTCATCGGAAACGTTACGGATATTGACCCACACGCATTCCCCGCTACGCACCTCGCAGCCCGACTGGAACGGGACGGCGGGAGAGGGTCGGCGAGCCGTGCTCGTCGCGGTGCTCGCGTTTCCGTGGTTCGTGCACGCGGCCGTCGTCGGGCTGTCGGCGCTTGGCGCACACCCGCTCGCGGGACGTGGCGTTGCTGGCGCGCTGCTCGTCCTCGGGCTCGCGCTCGCGGTCGGTGTCGGGCGCGCCGCGCGACAACCGAGCGGCGCGTACCAAACCGCACCGCGCGTTTCGAATCCCGTCGTCGCGATCACGTCCGCGGTGCTGTCGTGGTCCGGATGGATCGCGCTCGCCGCGGGTGCTGCCGTCGCGATCGCGCTGCCCATCGCGGCCTACGACGCGCTGTCGTATCGGATTCCCACGGTGGCCGCGTGGCTCGACGACGGCCGCGTCGCGTGGGTGACGAGCGACGATCCGGTGCGCAATGGTTATCCGCTCGGACAAGAGGCGGTCTCGGCGGTCGTAGCGGCCGCGACGGGTTCGCTTCGCTTCGCCGCCGCAACGAGCTTTCTCTACGTCGCCGCCGGCGCGCTCGCGATTGCCTTCGCCGCGGAAGCCTGCGGGGTTCGGCGCTCCGTCGCGAATGCCGCGGGCGCGTTGTTCCTGCTCGTCCCCGTCGTGATCTTGAACGCGCCGAGCGGCTATGTGGACGCCGCGTTCGGCGCGGCGACGGTCGCGTTGGTGTGCCTCGCGGCGGTACTCCACCGCTCGCCGAAACGAGACGTCTGGCTCGCCGCCGCTACCGGCATGGCCGCTGCGCACGTGCTCGCGCTGAAGGGCAACGGCGTCGTGTTCGTCGCGGTCACCGCGGTGATGCTGCTCGTCTCGTCGAGCCCGCGGCGATCGTCGAACCTCGCCGTCGCTCTCGCCTGCGCGTTGCCCGGCGCGTTCTGGGCCTTACGGAACGTGGTTCACACCGGCAACCCGCTCTTCCCGGTCGACGTCCGGTTCGCGGGCCACACGTTGTTTCACGGCGTGGGCTCGGTGGCGCAAATCCTCGACGAAGCGAACAACACGCCGCCCGCGTTTCGAACACTCGGCGGCATCGGACGCATGATCCGGACGTGGTTCGAATCGAATGGCCCGGCCACGGACTTCGACGATCGCTTCGCCGGGCTCGGGCTCGCGTGGCCGACGCTCGCGCTTCCGGCGCTGCTCGGTTTCGGCTGGCATGCAGTGCGCGGTGGGCGGCGACGCGAAGTCGGCGTGGTCGCGTTCGCTGCGGCGCTCACGTTCGCATTTCTGGTCCTTCAGCCGATGAAGTGGTGGCCGCGCTACACGGTGTGGCTCTGGGGCGCCGGGGCGCTCGCCATCGCCGTCGAAGCCGAGCACCTGCTCGCAGCGCCGAAGTCTCGGACGTTCGAGCGGCTGGCGCCGTTCGCGGCATTGCTCGCCCTCGTCGAAGGCGCTCACGCCCTGGCGCACGCGAACGGGGCGCTGCTCGCGTTCGAGCGCGGCGGCCCGCTCGGCGACGTTCGGGCCGCCGTCAATGCGGCCTCCTGGGTGGACGGATCTTTCTGGGCGCTCGGGCTCTCCGACGAACCCGCGGTCTGTCGCGGTAGCTGGAAACCGAGCACCGACAACGCGAACCTCGACGGCGTCTTCGCGCAGCTCACGCCGAGGCCGCACCTCCACGTCTTGTCCGACGACGACCATTCGTGGCAGAGCCTGCGCCGAGAATTTCCCGCCGCAGGTTGCCCGAGCCTCTTGCTCTTCACCGGAAGCCCGGCCCTCGCCGACGCCCAGCGAGACCCGACGGTCTCCGTCGCGTCCGCCGTCGCGTTCGATCCCCTGTTCGTCGTGCGCCCCCGAACTCCGGTGGCGCTCGCTCGCTTTCCCGAGAAACAGCCATGATTTTCGAAGATCCGTCCCACCGTCGCTGGCGTCGCGCGCTCATCGTCTTTTCGCTCCTCACCGTCACGGCGTTGCTCGCGCTGGGCATCACGCTGACGAGCGCGATGGTTCCGCCGCAAATCGCGAATCCGTTTTCTTCGAAGTCGGCGGTTCAGGCCACCAACGTCCAGGCGTCGCTCGAGCACGACGTCCGCCCGGTGTACACGGCTCAGCAGAAGAAGCGCATGCAGGTGATCCGCCTGCAGGAACGGAAGCGCCGCGACAAGCTCGTCGGGTACTCGAAGAGCGTCGCGGTGCCGCTCCCTGCCGGGGCGGTCGTCGCGTTCGTCGTCCCGGACGATCCGAACTCCGTCGCGTCGCTCGAAAAGCACGTCGCCAACATCGACGTCGTGGTGCCCGATTGGTTCAGTCTGACCGGCTCCGGGTGCGATCTCTCCGAGCACATCGACGACAAGACGAAGCGCGTCCTCGGTCGATCGGAAAATGTCATCGTCCTGCCGCGGCTGGCGAACCTCGTGAACAACGAGTGGAAGAGCGCGGACACGTCGAAGTTCCTGAGCAACGACGCGGCGCGCGCCTGCATCGTGAAGAAGCTCGTCTCGAGGCTGGAAGCGATCAGCGCGGAAGGCATGAACCTCGACTTCGAAGAGCTGCAGCCGGAAGATTCCGAGCCGTTCCTCGAGTTCATCGTCGAGCTGCGTGCGGCGCTTCACGCGCACTCGATGCGACTCACCGTGGACGTCCCATTCCACGATCCGGCGTTCGACTTCGAATACATCGGCAACGTCGCGGACGCCGTGATGGTGATGGCCTACGACGAGCACTATCTCGCGTCGCACCCCGGCCCCATCGCGTCGCGGTCCTGGCTCGACGATTCGCTCGACGAAATGCTGCCGAGGCTCCCGGCCGATCGCGTCGTGGTCGTTCTCGGGAACTACGGCTACGACTGGAGCACGTCCGACCCGTCGAAGCCGGCGCAAGATCTGTCGTTTCGCTCGGTCATGGATCTGGCGCGCGCCGCGTCGGCGGTGCCGGTCTTCGAGAAAGACATCGAAAACGGACGCTTCGACTACCGCGACCACGACGGCGACACCCACGAGGTGTGGTTCGAGGACGCCCTCGCCGTCTGGAACCAGGTCAAGACGCTCGAGAAGCTGCACGTCTCTCGCGTCGGACTCTGGCGTCTCGGCACCGAGGACGAAACCTTGTGGAGCTACCTCGGCACGGACAACGCACCGAAGTCGACCGCGGTCCTCGCGAGTGTTCCTTCTCTGAAAACGGTGGGGCTTTTCGGAACCGGCGAGGTCTACACGATCCGCGGCGAGCCGCAGGACGGCAGCCGCGACCTCGTTGCGGGCAAAGAAGGGCGCATCCAGCAAGCGACGTACGCGCGCGTGCCGAGCGGCTACGTCGTCGAGACGCGGGGCGGTTCCGGGAAACGCGTCGCCCTCACCTTCGACGACGGACCCGACGCGCGAAACACCGGGCTTCTCCTCGACGCCCTCCGCGACCTGCACGTCTCCGCGTCGTTCTTCGTCGTCGGCGACCAGGCGATGCGTGCGCCGGACCTCGTCGTGCGCGAGGCGCAAGAAGGGCACCTGGTCGGCAACCACACGCTGACGCATCCGCACCTCGACGCGCTCACGCCTCGCGAAGCCGCGGCCGAGCTTTCGGCGACCGAGCGATTGCTCGAGGGGCTCACCGGAGTTCGCACGCCGCTCTTCCGCGCGCCGTACACGGCCGAAATCGACCCCGAAATCCCGAACGACCTCACCGCGCTCCGCATCGCGCTGCAAAACGGTTACCTGTTCGTCGGTGCCAACGTCGACCCCGACGATTGGGAC
>DATBBD010000456.1:0-7449 GCA_036271175.1 Polyangiaceae bacterium
AGCCGGCGCGAAGTGCAGCGCCTCGGATACCTGCGCAGCGGCGAAGCGGTCGCGATCAAAGGCGAGCCGATCAAGAAGAAGAACTGCCCCGAAGGTTGGTACGAGCTCGCGGAGGGCGGATTCGTGTGCGGTCAGTTCGTCACGACGGACGCGCACGCCGAGGGGATGCTCGCGCCGCCGCTCACCGACGGGCCGCTTCCGTACCGATACGGTTTGAACCTCACGAACGGCGCGCCGCTGTACCGTCGCGTTCCCACCAAATCCGAGCGCGAACAAAACGAGAAGCACCTGCTCGTCGGCCGCACGCACGACGGCGACCTCGCGAAGGCGCAACAGGCCGCGATCGAAGACGACGGCGGCGTTCCCTGGTACCTCCAAGACCATCACGGCGGCCGCCCGAACGTGACGTTCGACGACATGCGCTCGAACGGCCTCGTGATGCTCCGCATGGTGCGCGGCTTCTATCTCGGCATCGACGGCGAGGCCGCGGCGCGGCACGGCGGCGGAAAAATTTGGCGCACGACGTCGAGCGCGTTCGTGCCGCAAGAGTTCGTTCTCTTGCACAAGGGCGTCACCGAGTTCAAAGGCGTCGACTTTCGCGACCCCGCCGAGACGCGCAAGCTCCCGCTCGCGTGGGTGCTCAACCCGAAGGCGTGGAAGTACAACATCGACGACGACCAGAAGAAGTCGCACCGCAAAGACCACGTCGACCGCTTCACGATCGTCGAGCTCACGGGCAAGAGCGTGACGATCGACAATCGCGTCTACCGCGAAACGAACGACGGCTACTGGCTCAAGGACGTCGAGCACACGATCACGAAGCCCGGCCCTCCGCCGAAGGATCTCGCGCCGAACGAGAAGTGGATCGACGTGAACATCACGACGCAATCGATCGTCGCGTTCGAAGGCGCCAAGCCGATCTACGCGACGATCATCTCGAGCGGCCGACACAACGACGATCCCGCGAAAGACCACCGCACGAAGACCGGCGAGTTTCGCATCCGCGAGAAGCACATCGCCGCTACGATGGACGACGACAGCGCGTCGGACGGCCCGTACTCGATTCAAGACGTGCCGTGGATCATGTACTTCCACGGCGGCATCGCGCTCCACGGCGCCTTCTGGCACTCGAGCTTCGGCCACGAACGCAGCCACGGATGCGTGAACCTCACACCCTACGACGCGAAGAATCTCTTTGGTTGGGCCGGCCCACGTCTACCCGACGGCTGGCACGGCATCCACGCCACGGACGCCAACCCCGGCACGCGCGTCATCGTCCACGAGTGACTGGCCCGTGCCACCCAATCCCCTGGCCCCGCCACCCCCTAAAACACACCAGTTCGTTCGGATCCGAACGAACAAGCGTGTTTTGGGGGGTTGAAGGGGTTGGCATTCGGGGTGCATCGGGGCGCCGCATGGATGCTGTTTTCTTTTCGATGAAGCGGGCTCACTTGGGTGGACAGAGGTTGGGGCGGAGGTTCCTCAAAGAGTTCGAGCTCACGCCGGCGCGGTTCGATTTGTTGAACACGATCGTCGATTGTGAGGAGCCGATGACGCAGACCGAGCTTTGGAAACGACTCGGGATCGTGCGGTCTGCGGTTTGTGAGATGGTGAAAGTTCTCGAGAAGCTCGGGATCCTGAAGCGAGATCGCGCGCCGGATTCACGGACGTGGATCGTGCGGCTCACCGAGCTCGGGAAGAAGCTTCAGCGCGAGGCTTACGACGTGTTGATCAACAACGGGATCGCGACGCAATGGACGGACAGCTTGATCACTCTTCGGACAGAGAGCGATCCGATGCCGCTGCGGCACCGCTGGACGCAGGTATTTTTTTCGATCGGCGCGGAGCTTGGGAATCGCGTGCGTCGGAACACGGATCTCTACACGTGGGACATCGAGGAGCTCTACACGTCTCTCATCCGGCCCGAAGATGGAGAGACTTGGGGCGACGTGCCGTGGATGGACGACGAGTGGATCGAGCAGAACAGCGTCGAGATGACGAGCTGACTACTTCTGCGCGAGCGTGATTTGCTCGTGCTCCTGCTCGAAGCTCGCGAGCTGGCTCGAGACGATGTCGATGTTGCTGTCGTTCGACGCGCTTTGTTCCGCGCGGCCGACGTCGAGCATCTGACGGCGCACGTCGCCGAGCTCGTCGCACATCGCGCTGAGCTTGTCGAGGTCGCGCGTCTTGCGGTCCTGGCCGGCGAAGTCCTTTCGGAAGTCGTCGAAGACGTTGTTCGCGGCGCCGCCGAGCATGCCGAGCAAATCGCCGAACGCGATGCCTTTGCGCGCGGCGCGCACCTCGGAGAGCTCGGCTTGGTAGGTGCCGATCTGACGCTCGACGATCTCGATGTTGCCGTCGTTGTGGCCGGTGGCGAGCCCGCCTTTCTTGAGTGCGCGCATCTTTCCGAGCACGATCCCGAGCTGATCGAGGACGCGTTGGAGGAGCGCGGGACGGCGCGTCGAGCGCGACTTGCCTGCGAAGTGCATCTGGTAAATGCGGAACTGGCCGTTCGCGACGTCCGCGAGGGCCGACGCGCGCTCCTCGGGCGTACCCATCTCGCGCGCTTTTTCGATTTCGCCCTCTTCGGCGCGGTACGTCTCGAGCGTGCGGCGAACCAGATCGAGATCGCGAGACAGCTCCGTCTTGTTCTTCGACGTCTTGACGATTTCGGCCATGCCTCCTTCGATCGACTCGAGGTCCTCGACCATTTCTTCGAGCAAGCCGAGGTCGCGCGTTGCTCGCGACTTGCCGGCGAAATGGCGGCGGTAACGTGCGAACACGAAGTTCGCGCTGGTCGCGAGCGTCGCGAACTGTTCCATCTCGGGCGCGGAGCCCGTGGCGTCGGAGATCAGCTTGCGCTCGCGTTCGTAGATCGCCACGTTCTGGCGCGCGGTCTCCGCGAGATCGTTCATCTCGGGCGGGCGCACGGCCGTCGGTATCGACTCGATGCGCGCGAGGAGGCTCTTCGTTTCGGTGAGGATCGCGTCGAGCTCGTCGAGGTTGCGGCTGCCGCGCGGCATACCCGCGAATTGCGATTCGTAACGTGCGGCGATGCGATCGAGCTCTTCGGCCAGCTTCTTTTGGGGCGTGTTCATCTTTGCGCGGGCGAACCGTACTACTAGAACAAGGCTCATGCACTCGCGAGCGCGCGGGCGCGTCGCGCGTCCATGACTCGTTCGACGAACAGCGCGGCGTCGGCCTCGAGCAGCTCGGGCCACGTTCCGAAACGGCTAAACGCTCGACCGCCGCGGCGTCAATCGCGACGTTAACGTCAACGCCGATTGCGGTTGTTCTGCTGGACGGGCGGCGGGCGAACCTGCGGGCGCTGCGACGCCGTCGGCACTGCCTGCACGGTGTGCTGCTGCGGCGGCTCCACGTGCTGAACCTGTTGCGGGTGCTCGGGGATGCCACCGTGAACACCGCCTTGCGGCTCGGTGTGACTCACGTTCGTCGTCGTCGGGTTCGTGTGCTGCTCGATGTGCCCTTGCGGGTTGTTCGTGTGCGTGTCGATGGGGTGCTGCGTCGGCGTCACGGTGCGACCGTTGTTGCTGCCCACCACCGGGCGCACGTTCGCGTGAATCGACACGTTGCGCGCTCGCTCGAGCGACGCGTTGTTCGCCGCCGTCGGACGCGGGATCGCCGCGACGTTCGTGAAGCCGATGCGCGCGGGCTCCGGACCACGGACGTGCATGCGCACGCCGCCCGAGCCCGAGACGTAACCACCGCGCGGCTCGTAGACACGCGTGCGCGCTTCGTAGCCACGGATGCGAACCGGGTCGCGGATGATGCGCGCGCCGAGCGACGGCGCGAACAAGTCCGTCGAGCCGACGTAGACGTAGTTCGGCGTGTACCACGGCTGCGCGATCGTCACCGCTTGACCGCCACGCCACATGAACGCCGGC
This sequence comes from Polyangiaceae bacterium, assembly GCA_036271175.1. Classification (GTDB taxonomy): domain Bacteria; phylum Myxococcota_A; class Polyangia; order Polyangiales; family Polyangiaceae; genus DASZVB01. Next base: position 3,906 of record DATBBD010000456.1, read on the forward strand.
GGTGTCGGCGCCCAGCCGACCGCGCCCACGCTCGCATCATCCGAGTTGCGCCACGTCACCCACGCGCCCGCGTACTCCTTGCCAGGAACCCACGCCCACCCGCGACCCGGATATTGGAACCAACGACCGTAGTGGAACGGACCCCAACCCCAGTCGTAATCGCTCACCCACGTGTAGTCCTGATCGTAAACCCAGTGACCCGCGGTCTGATACGGCTGGAAGTCGCCGCCGACGACGGCCGGATTCGGCATCCAGATCGTGCCGTAGTTCGGATCGTCCGCCCACTGACCGTACGGCGCGAGCGCGTCGCGGAAATCGGCGATGGCGCTCGGATCCTGATCGTTCGGATCGGCAGCTTGCGCGTTCGGGTCCGCTTGCTGCGCATTCGGATCCTGCGCGTTCGGATCGGCCTGCACATCCACCTGAGCCGTGGGCTGCGGCGCGTTCACTTGCACGCCGTACTGCGGCGGCTGGCTGTACCCCGTTTGAATCTCGCACGCGAGGACGGGAAGCGCTGCGAGCGCAGTAAAAACGAGCCCAAATCGTAGAGAGCGCATGTTGGTTGGACGGGATACTAACCCGATAGTTTCACCCGGCCACGCGATTTTCCGGTAAGCCATCGACCCGTGCCCAAGCGCACGGACGTTCAGAAAATCCTGCTCGTTGGCGCGGGCCCGATCGTCATCGGGCAAGCGTGCGAGTTCGATTATTCGGGAACGCAAGGTGCGAAAGCGCTTCGTGAAGAGGGTTACGACGTCGTCCTCGTGAATTCGAATCCGGCGACGATCATGACCGACCCCGAGCTCATCGGTAGCGGCGGGCGCACGTACGTCGAGCCGCTCGAGCCGCGCACCCTCGAGGCGATCCTCGAACGCGAAAGACCGCAAGCGATCCTCCCGACGCTCGGCGGTCAGACTGCGCTCAACCTCGCGCTCGCGCTGCACGAACGCGGCGTCTTGAAGCGATTGAACATCGAGATGCTCGGTGCCAAGCCGGAAGCGATCGCGAAGGCCGAAGATCGCGCGCTCTTCAAAGCCGCGATGGAAAAAGTCGGCCTCGAGTGTCCGCGCGCCGGCGTCGCACACTCGGTCGAAGATGCGTGGAAGGTCGTCGCGGAGACGGGTTTCCCGGCGATTTTGCGACCGTCGTTCACGCTAGGCGGGACGGGCGGCGGCATCGCGTACACCAAAGACGAGCTCGGGCCGAAGGTCGCGTGGGCGCTCTCGCAGTCGCCGACACACGAAGTTCTCATCGAAGAGAGCGTGCTCGGTTGGAAGGAGTACGAGCTCGAGGTCATTCGCGATCGGAAGGACAACTTCATCGTCGTCTGCTCGATCGAGAACATCGATCCGATGGGCGTGCACACGGGCGACTCGATCACCGTCGCGCCCGCGATGACGCTCACCGATCGCGAGTACCAGCGCCTGCGCGACGCGGCGCGTGCCGTCATGACGGAGATCGGCGTCGAGACCGGCGGATCGAACGTGCAGTTCGCCGTCTCGCCGAAGGACGGGCGCGTCCTCGTCATCGAGATGAATCCGCGCGTGTCGCGATCGAGCGCGCTCGCGTCGAAGGCCACCGGTTATCCGATCGCGAAGGTCGCCGCGAAGCTCGCCGTCGGTTACACGCTCGACGAATTGAAGAACGACATCACGGGCACGAGCGCCGCGTTCGAGCCCGCCATCGATTACGTCGTCGTCAAGTGGCCGCGCTTCGCGTTCGAGAAATTCCCCGGCGCCGACTCGACGCTTGGCACGCAGATGAAGAGCGTCGGTGAGGTGATGAGCATCGGCCGAACGTTCTGCGAGTCGATCCAAAAAGCCGCGCGCTCGCTCGAGACGGGGAAAGACGGCCTCGGCACGCTCCTCGATCGCGTCGACTATCGTCTGCTCGCAGAACCGAAGCACAAACGCGACCTCGTGATGGACGCGCCGGAGCTCGTGCTGCCGAAGAGTCTCCCGCCCGCGTCGCCCGACGAGACGAAGAGCGCGCTCATGTCGCTCGTCGGAATTCCGACCGCCGATCGCCTCTTCTACGTCGTCGACGCGATGCGGCTCGGCGCCACCGACGAAGAGCTCCACGACAAAACGAAAATCGATCCGTGGTTTCTCGCCCAGCTCCGCCGCATCGTCGACATGGAGAAGAAGATCGCGACCGGCGATCTCGACGACGTGCGTGAGTACAAGCGGCTTGGCTTCTCGGATCGACAGATCGCGAAGCTCGCAAAGACGACCGAGGACGAGGTCCGCAAGAAGCGCAAAGCCGCGGGCGTCGCCGCCGTGTACGCGCAGGTCGACACGTGCGCCGCCGAGTTCCCCGCGCGGACGAATTATTTGTATTCTGCATATGAATCGGAGACCGAGGCGCCGAAGACCGACAAGAAGAAGGTCGTGATCCTCGGCGGCGGTCCGAACCGGATCGGCCAGGGCATCGAGTTCGACTACTGCTGCTGCCACGCCTGCTTCGCGCTGAACGAGGTCGGCTACGAGACCATCATGGTCAACTGCAATCCTGAGACGGTGTCGACCGACTACGACACCTCGGATCGCCTGTACTTCGAGCCGTTGACCGCCGAAGACGTCATCGAGATCATCGACACCGAGCGCTCCAACGGCACGCTGCACGGTGTGATCGTGCAATTCGGCGGCCAGACGCCGTTGAAGCTTGCCGAGGCGCTGGAAAAAGCCAAGGTGCCGATCCTGGGCACTTCGCCCGACGCGATCGACCTCGCCGAGGACCGCGATCGCTTCAAGCAGCTCCTCGAAAAGCTCAAGCTGCGCCAGCCGCAGAGCGGCATCGCGACCAGCCTCAAGGCCGCGCGCGCCTCGGTGGAGTCGATCGGCTATCCGGTGGTGATCCGGCCGTCTTATGTGCTGGGCGGCCGCGCCATGGAGATCGTCCATGACTCGGCGCAGCTCGACCGCTATCTCGCCCGCCTCACCGGCGATCTCGACCGGCCGTCCGAGCTCGTGGTCTCGGCAAAGCGGCCGCTCTTGATCGACCGCTACCTTACCGACGCGATCGAAGTCGATGTCGACTGCCTGTGCGATGGCAAGGACACCTACATTGCCGGCATCATGGAGCACATCGAGGAGGCCGGCATTCATTCCGGCGATTCGGCCTGCTCCCTGCCGCCCTACTCGCTCGACGCCAAGACCATCGCCGAACTCGAACGCCACACCCGCGCGCTCGCCCTGGCGCTGAATGTCGGCGGCCTGATGAACGTGCAATACGCCATCAAGGACGGCGATATTTACATCCTTGAGGTCAATCCGCGCGCGTCGCGCACCGTGCCGTTCGTCGCCAAGGTGATCGGCTTGCCCGTCGCCAAGATCGCGGCACGGATCATGGCCGGCGAGAAGCTTGCTTCGTTCAAGCTGCCGCAACTCTCTTTCGAATTGAAACAGTTCAAGCATGTCGGCGTGAAGGAAGCCGTATTTCCGTTCGGCCGCTTCGGCGACAAGGTCGACACGTTGCTCGGACCCGAGATGAAATCGACCGGCGAGGTCATGGGCCTCGATCTCGATTACAGCGTGGCCTTTGC
>DATBBD010000457.1:0-6444 GCA_036271175.1 Polyangiaceae bacterium
CGAAGGTGACGGTCATCTGCAGCACGCCGTCGCTGCCCGCGACGGATTTCATGTAAATCATGTGCTCGACGCCGGTGATGGCTTCTTCGAGCGGCGTCGCGACGGTCTCGGCGATGACGTTCGGGTTCGCGCCGGGATACACCGCACGAACCTGCACCGCCGGGGGAACGACGTCCGGATACTCGCTGATCGGAAGGATCGGGATCGAGATGGCGCCGGCGATCAGCACGATGATCGACAGCACGGCCGCGAAAATGGGGCGATCGACGAAGAATGTCGCGAATTTCATAGGAGGCCCTGGGGTCTTCGATCGGCGATCACTGTCCGGGGGCCTGCGCCGCGGGCGGCGCGGGCGGCGGATCGCCCATCGCGATTTCGATCGGTTTCACCGGCGCACCGGGGAAGAAAATCTTCTGAACGCCGTGAACGATCATGCGGTCCGTCGTGTCGAGACCGGACTCCACGACGCGGAAGCCGTCCACGAGGCGCCCGGTGACGATGTTCCGTCGCTGCGCGCGGTTCTGCCCATCGATTACGTACACGTATTTCCGGTCTTGATCGGTCAAGATGGCTTTGTCGTCGACTAGGAAGGCGTTCCGGGTGCCGCCGCCCGTCAACCGGACGCGGGCAAACAGCCCGGGGACCAATCGACCATCGGGGTTGTCGATCACGGCGCGAGCGCGCACCGTTCCCGTCCGCTGATCGAGCTCGTTGTCCACGAAGTCGAGCGTGCCTTGGTGCGGGTATCCGTCCTCGTCGACGAGACCCATCTGAACCACCTTGGCGTCCTCGGCGCTCTTGCCGTCTTTCCCGACGCGAGTGATCCGGAGCAGGGTCGCTTCGTCGACGTCGAAGTAGACGTAGACCGAACCGTCGGACACCAGGGTCGTGAGCACGCTGGCCGCGGTGACCAGGTTGCCGGGTGTGATCAGCGCGCGTGACACGCGCCCGTCGATCGGGGCGCGCACCATCGAGTAGTCGATGTCCAGCCGCGCCAGCGCGAGCGACGCTCGATTGGAATCGAGAGCCGCCGCGGATTCTGCTTCGGCCGCGTTCAACCGGTCGTACTCCGCTTGCGGCGTCGACCCCGACTTGAGGAGGCGTTCGCCGCGGTCGAGATCGGCCTTTGCGAGCGTGAGCTCGGCCTGCGATCGCCGGACCTCCGCGTCGAGCCGGTTCGCCGTATACGCGAACGGACGCTGGTCGATCTCGAAGAGGAGCTCGCCCTTCTTCACGCGCGACCCCTCCTTGAAATGGACCGACTCGACGTAGCCGCTCACTCGCGGATGGAGCTCGACGTTGTTCGTCGCTTCGATGCGCCCGGTGAAGTCGTCGAAATCGCTCGCTGGCTTTTCGATGACTCGCGCCACGGCCACCTCGGGTGGAGGCGGCATCGCCGGCGCAGAGGCGGCGCTTTGCTCGCATCCGCCAAGCGCGGAGAGCGCGAGGGACGAGATGACGGCGAGAGAAGAGAGACGAGAAAAAAATCGGTGGCTTGACATGGTCGACTCGGTGCTTCGGAGCCTCGCCACCCCCCTTGACACGACGCACATGCCTGACAGCGGGGTGGCGAATTAGTTGCCATTGGGGCAACGTGGCGTTGCATATGCGGGTCGCCAAGGCGAACGTCAATGGGATGCCGTTGCCCGAGCAACGGCGTCCGACGCGCGTTTCGGCTTGACCGCCAGCGATCGACCGACGACGAATCGCGCCTCCTCATAAATGGGTCGGCGTGACCTCGCAGCCGCTCGGTTCCAATTTCCGGACGGCGTGCGCTTCGCGTTCGCCACCGTCTCGCGCGTCAAGCGAGACGGACGCAACGACCGATTGGCGTTCGGGCCGGCGGTCGTATCGCGGTGACGCCTGCGTCGGCACTGTGACCGTCACGTTTCGGCGAGCGCCATTGCAGCTCCCCGTCGCGGAACGCGCGTCGACGCGGTAAATAGCGGTTGGAGAACGCCATGGCAAATCTGAAGCTGAAGCCCGGAGTCATCACTGGAGACGCGCTACAAGAGCTGTTTGCTTACTGCAAGCAAGCGGAGTGCGCGCTCCCCGCCGTCAACGTCATCGGGTCGAACGGCGCGAACGCCGCGCTCGAGGCGGCACGCGAAGCGAAGGCGCCGGTCATCGTTCAATTGTCGCACACCGGTTCGCAATTCTACGGCGGCAAGTTCCTCGACAACGGCGCACACCTCGCGTCGATCAACGGCGCGATCGCCGGCGCGCTTCACGTGCGCACCATGGCGCCCGTTTACGGCGTGCCCGTCGTGCTCCACACCGATCATTGCGCGGCGAAGCTCCTGCCCTGGGTCGACGGCGTGCTCGCCGCGGGCGAGGCCTACTTCGAGAAGAACGGCGAACCTCTCTTCAGCTCGCACATGCTCGATCTCTCCGAAGAGCCGCTCGAGCACAACCTCGAGATCAGTCGCAAGTATCTCACCCGCATGGCCAAGATAAAGATGACCCTGGAGATCGAGCTCGGCGTCACCGGCGGCGAAGAAGACGGCGTCGACAATTCGAGCGTCGAGCATTCGAAGCTCTACACCAGCCCCGAAGACGTGCTCCGCGCTTACGACGTCCTCGGTCCGGTCGGGAACTTCACGGTTGCCGCGTCGTTCGGCAACACGCACGGCGTCTACGCGCCGGGCAACGTGAAGCTCAAGCCGCCGATCCTCCACGACTCGCAGGTGTTCGTCGAGCGCGAGCGCAAGACCAAGCCGAAACCGCTGAACTTCGTCTTCCACGGCGGCTCGGGCTCGACGCCCGAAGAAATCCACGAAGCCGTCTCGTACGGCGTCGTGAAGATGAACATCGATACCGACACGCAATGGGCCTTCACGCAGCCCGTGAAGAAATTCATGGACGAAAAGAGCGCCTATTTGCAGGCGCAACTCGGCAACCCCGAGGGCCCCGACAAGCCGAACAAGAAGTACATCGATCCCCGCGGCTGGCTGCATCTCGCCGAAAAAGGCATGGCCGCGCGTCTCGTCGAGGCGTTCAAGAATCTCGGCTCGTTCGGCAAGTTCGAGTTCTGAGATTTGGCGCGTGACGCGCGGCGTTCAACGACGATCGACGACCGCGAGCGCGCGGTGGAAAAATGTTTCGAGCGAGCGGATGAGTCGCTTGCGGTTCACGTCGGCGCCGTCTCGCGTGCACTCGTCGAGCACGCCGTGGAGGGCGCTGAACAACATGACGGCCGTGAGCTCCGGCGCGTCCAGCGTCCACGCTCCGGCGCGTTCGCCGTCGGCGAGGAGCGACGCGAGCAAGGTGACGATGGGGTTTTCGTGTTTGCCTTGCGGGGTCTCGGGACGAAATTCGTGGAACACCAAGTCGTGCAAGGCGGCGCGATCGAGATAGCCGTTCACGCCGGCGTCGACCCACGCGCGCAGGCGTCCTTTGTAGTCATCGGAGCGCCGCCGCTCCATCGCGAGCCGAAAATCGTCGAAGTAGTTTGCGACGAACCGGTCTCGGAGCGCGGCGAGGAGTTTCTCTTTGGACTCGAAGTGCAGGTAAAAGGTTCCTTTCGCGACGCCGGCCGCGACGACGATCTCGTCGACGCTGGTTTTCGCGATGCCTTTCGCGAGAAATATCTTTTCGGCCGCCTCGAGTAGCTCTTCGCGCCGAACCTCGGCGGGTTTCGTTCGCGGCGGGGGGGCACCGCCTGACCGGGAGTTCGCTCGCAACGGGGTCAGAATGACTGACCATCGGTCACCGGTCAATTCGCGCGTTCGCGCCCGCCCACGTGGACGCTTGACGACTGACTGGGAGTCAGTCAGAACGAACTCATGGAACGCGCGACGCGCCGCGACTTTCGCCTCTACCAGGCCGCGAGGCTCCTCGAGACGATCGCCGAGCAGATGATCGCGGTCGCCGTCGGGTGGCAAATTTACGATCTCACGGGGCGCGCGTTCGATCTGGGCGTCGTCGGGCTGGTTCAATTCGTGCCGACCATCGCGCTGTCCTTGTTCGCGGGGCACGCGGTGGACCGCTACGATCGCCGCCGGGTCGTGCTCGCGTGTTCGGCCGTGCTCGCGGTCACGTCGCTATTGTTCTATGCCGCGTCGCACGGCGGCTCCGTCGTCTGGCACCTCTACGCGACGTTGGTTCTGTTCGCGGCGGCGCGTACCTTTCTCGCGCCTGCGGAGCAGGCGCTCTTGCCGGACATCGTCGCGACCCACGACGTCGCGGGCGCCGTCGCCTGGGGCTCGATCGCGTGGGAAATCGGCTCGATCGCCGGCCCGGCGCTCGGCGGGTGGATCTACGGCGCGGCGCACGGTGCGAGCGCGGTGTACGTCACGGCGTTCGGCGCGTACGTCGCCGCCGGCGCCATGACCGCGGCGATGGCCGTTCGCACCGGCCGGATGGAGTCCGAGGCGGCGTCGCTCGAGACCGTGCTCGCCGGCGTCGCGTACGTCTGGCGAAACAAGATCCTGCTCGGTTCCATCTCGCTCGATTTGTTCGCCGTGCTGTTCGGCGGAGCCGTCGCGCTTCTCCCGGTATTCGCTCGCGACGTCCTTCACGTCGGCCCTGGCGGGCTCGGCCTTCTTCGCAGCGCGCCCGCCGCGGGTGCCGCCGCCGCCGCATTGTTCATCGCGTTTCGCCCGCTCCGCCGGCGAGCCGGCGCGCTCTTGCTCGCTTGCGTCGCGATCTACGGCGTCGCCACTGTCGTGTTCGGCGCGTCGCGAAGCTTCGCGCTGTCGCTCGCCGCGCTGGCAGTCGTCGGCGCGGCGGACATGGTGAGCGTCGTCGTTCGCGGAACCCTGGTGCAGCTCGCGACGCCCGCGGGGATGCGCGGCCGAGTCAACGCGGTGAACATGGTCTTCATCGGCGCGTCGAGCGAGCTCGGCGCCCTCGAATCGGGAATGACGGCCGCGTGGCTCGGCGCGGTCCCCTCGGTGATCGTCGGCGGCGTCGCCGCGTGCGTCGTCGTCGCGCTCTATGCGGTGCTCTTCACGGGCTTGCGGCGCGTCGACGCTCTCGACGCTTCACCCGCGAACGGATAGCGCCGCGGCAAACCGCGCATCACGCGCGCGCGCCGTACGACAAGACGACGTTCCCGTTCTTGAACGAACGCGTGCTCTTCAACTCGAGCGATAGCCTCTTTTCGAGGCCTCCGAACAGGGTGCGGCCGCTGCCGAGCGCGAGCGAATTCACGACGATCTGATACTCATCGATCAACCGGGCGTCGGAGAGCTGGGAAACGAGGGTGCCGCTCCCGAGGATTACCAAGTTCGGGCCAGGCTCGTCCTTCATCTTGCGCACTTCACCGGCGACGTCCGTCTTCACGAGCTTCGTGTTGGCCCACGTCGCCGCGGCGAGCGTGCGCGAGAACACCACTTTCGGCAGGCCGTTCATCCGCTCCGCGACGATCGGCGCGTTCTCCCGAGCATGAGGCGTCGGCCAGTAGCTCGCCATCATTTCGTACGTGACTCGACCCATCAGGAGACGGCCTCCGCCGCCCGCGTTCTCCGCGGCGAACGCGCTCCATTCGGCGTCTTCCCGGTGCGCCCAGCGCATGTCGCCGTTCCCGTCGACGAAGTAACCGTCGAGGGATACATGATTAAAAACGACTAATTTCGGCATGCGTTTCTCCTGGCTGCGCTCGAATGCCGCGCGCGCGAACGCGCAGGTCTTCGCGCCCCGATCTCAGAATTTTGGTTTGAGGGTGCTTTGTGGACGGAGCTGGCCCTCGTCGTCGAGGTCGGCGAGGACGGCGGGGATCTCGACGTCGAACACTTTTTTCCATCCGGGCGCCATCATGAGCTTCGCGAGGATGAACCCGCCGACGCCCTGGAAGCCGGCGTGTTCGAACGTGAGGCGCGTTCCCGCCGCGCCGTGCGGCTCGAGGCGATACGTGACGAACGTCGCGACCGGCTTGTCGTCGCCGAACCACGAATAACGGAGCAGCGACGGCTCGCGCGCCTCGAGCACCTCGCACTCCACGAACCCGCGCCACCCGGGATTCGGTTTCGCGACGAGCTTGAAGCGAGTGCCGACTACCGGCGCGTACTCGACGGGACGCATGCCCCAGAGCGCCATCAAGGCCGGATCGGTGAGCGCACGCCAAACCTTTTTCGGCGGGTGTGGGTAGTCACGGACGATACGAATGTCGGTCATCGGGGTCTCTTCTTCGCGGGAGGCTTGGCGTCGAAATCGTCGGGGTGGTCCGGCATCGCGTCGAGGACGCGACCGAGCGCGTCGAGTTGCCGGTCCATGTAGTGGCGATAGCGATCGAGCCACGCGTCGATTTCGTTCAGCGGCTCGACGCGCAGGCGGTAGTGACGAAACCGTCCCTCTGCGCGTTCTTCGACGAGGCCCGCGTTCTTCAAGACGGCGAGCTGCTGACTCACCGCTGACTGCGTGACGTCGAGGGAATCGACGAGATCGGACACCGTGGTCTCGCCGAGCACGAGCGCGTCGAGCAGCGCGCGCCGCGTCGGGCTC
>DATBBD010000458.1:0-14876 GCA_036271175.1 Polyangiaceae bacterium
GGAAGATGCGCGGCGCGCCGAGGAGCTGGTCGCCGGCTCGCACGACGGTCGGCCCCTCGAAACGCGCGTGCTCCCGGATCACGGTGCACCTCGGAAGCCCGCGCAACGACGCCTCGACAGCAGCGCGCGACTCCGCCGAGACCTTGTCGGCCCGCGCCTTCACGCGCGGCATGTCGATGCCGACCTCTCCGTGGATCACCACGCCGAAATCACGACTCCGCCGGGCCACGTACGCGGCGCGCGCGCTCGCGATCAGCGTCTTGGTCGGCATGCAACCGGTGTTCACGCAGGTGCCGCCGAACAGCTTGCGCTCCACGAAGGCGATCGTCATGCCCGCGTCCGCAAGACGATGGGCGAGGGACGGCCCCGCCTGTCCGGCACCGATCACGATGGCGTCGAACGGGCTCGCGGGGCCGCCATCAGCAGCTCGGTGCAGGGTCATTGGGTAAACCTTCGATTCGCCGTTCGCGCGGTTCGGATCGTGACGAGCACGTTGCGTGCCGCAGTGAAGGACTTGACGTTGCAGATGCGGGCATGAGGATGAGTCGAGCTGAGGCGCAACCGTAGCGTCGCGCTTTAGCAACGGAGGTCAGCATGAGCACTATCAACGACCTGGTCTTGGCTCACTTTATCGTCTCGAACGATGTCGAGCGTTCGCGCCGCTTCTACACAGACGTATTGGGTGGCAAGACGGTCATCTCCGGCGAGGCGGGTGACGATGTGACGTATGTCGCGCTAGCCAACACGTGGATCATCATCAACGTCGGAGGGGGTCCAACCGACGATAAGCCGACCGTCACGCTCGAAACGCCGGCGGACCCGGATCGAGTAAGCAGTTTTCTGAACATTCGGGTCGCGGACATCCAGGCTGTCTACGCCGAGTGGACCGCGCGCGGCGCGCAGTTTCTGACGCCGCCGAAGCAGCACGAGACCGAGATCCGCTGCTACATCCGCGACCCCGATGGCTACATCATCGAGGTGGGGCAAACGACACTGGCCCGAGGTTGGCGTCCACCGTCGTAGCGGGGCGATCGCCGCGGTGAGCGCTCTCCAGACTGCCGTGTCAGCTCTTCGGCCACGCGGGCCAAATATCATCCAGGCCGAGGGCGTTGCGGCGCACTAGCTCGCGAGCCGTGAGGCGGACGCCGAGTTGCTGGGCGACGACGGCGAGGAGCAGGCCGGCGACGACGTCGATGACGTAGTGCCAGCGAAGGAACATCGTCGCGATGATGATGTTCGCTGCGAAGAACGCGACGATCGGCCACGTGTAACGGAACGGCGTTTCGGCGCGGTTGTGGAACGAGAAGAGCAGAATGAAGGTCGGCGCTGCCGTGTGGAGCGACGGGAAAATGTCTTTTTGCGCGCCGGAGTGGGCGACGAGGTCGGTCGTCGCGTTCCACCAGATGCCCGGGGAAAGATGGTGCGCGAAGAGCTCGGGCAACGCCTTGTACGGGCCGTACCCGGGAACGAGGATGTAGAGCGTGTGGCCGATGCAAAAGAGGAACAGCATGCCGAGCGCGAACTCGGAGAGCAGCCGGTTGTTCCGCGAGAAGAACAGGATCGGCAGGACGTGCAGAGCGAGCACGAAGAAGTAGCTGAAATAAAAGAACGCGAACCACTCGGTCGTGATCGAGTTCACGAAACGGTCGAAGTAGACCGCCGGCTCGACCCCGAAGAGGGACAAATCCAGGTGATAGAGCTGGTCGTCGAGGGATCTCGGGTTTGCGATCGGCAAGAGCTGCGCGAACATGAAATACGTCACTTGCACGCAGCCGTACGTGACGAGCCGATAGAGTGCCGGGACGAACCAGCCGTTCGGGAGCCGGTGGGTGCGGATCGCGACAATGGTTCCCGTGTGCAGGACCATGAGCGCGATCACGTCGAGCAACCCGCCGCTGCGTGCGGCGCTCGGCCTTGCGTGCAAGACGGCGCTCAGGAGCCCGACGAGATAAACCGAAACCAGTAGATCTTGCGGACCGAGCTCGCGAACGAAACGGCGTAGCGAGCTTGCCGGCGCTTCTGCCCGCCGGACGTAGAGCTCGTGATGATCGACCGTCATGGTGGTTCAGCGAACCGAGCGCGTGGCGATTGCGGAAGCCCGCACCGTCAGAGACAGCCCGAATCTCGATTCATTAGATACCAAGTTCGTGCCAACGACGCCATTGTCCCGGGGCGTAGCTTCGCGTCGGGGACGTGGGGTGACGGCGTCTCGATTGTGACAATTTCTGCGTACGTGACTACGCAGTCGAGGAACGGCGCTTCGCAGTCATTCGCGCCGTCGTCGGGACGGCCGGCGTCGCGCCGCTCGTTCGAGATGGGCTCAGCGCTCGGTGCGATCGCGTCGGGACGCCTGCGATTCGTCGTCTTCCGGGGGCGCGTCGAGCTCGGCGTTCACGCGAAGGCGTGGGGCGTTTTCGGGACGCGCGTCCTTCTCGAGCAGGTCGTCGACCTGGGCTCGCGCGAGGAGCATTTCCGCGCGTTCGATCGGCACGGCGAGGAGCACGGCCAGCTCGGCGGAGTCGAGCGCGCCGGCTCGCGCGCGCACCAGCTCTTCGGTGACGACGAGCGTCGCGGCGTCGAGCTCGCGGCGCAGACGTCGGGACAAGTGGGCCACGTTGGTGAATCCGAGTGCGGCAAAAAGGGCCGGCGCGAACGTGACGAGACCGAGCGCCTCACGAATCGGTGCGCCGGCGTGCGCCCAGAAACCGACGATCCCCCACACGACCAGCCCGATGGCCGCAACCAAGGTGGCGATGCCAGCCGCGACTCCCCAGGCCGCGCGCCGCGACCGAATGCGCCGCCCGGCTTCGAGCAGTGATTTCTCGGCGCGGGGTCTTTCGACCCGCATCGTGACGAGCACGCGAGGCGCGCCGCACACCGCGCACGAGTAGCCGTCGTCGTCGGCGACGACGCCGCTCATCGCGCCGCAAACCGGACAGCGATCGCGATCGCCGGCGCGCGTGCTCGGCGCGGCCTCGTCGTCGGTCATCGCACGATCCCCTTTGTCGTCTCCGCGCCGCCGAGTGTCGCGAAGAGTGCCCCAATCAAATGATGAGTGATGCCCCAGACGATGCGACCGTCGACGTCGTAACCGGGGAACGAGAGCGCGCGGCCGTCGCTCGGCCAGGTGATCGTCGTGTTGCGCTCGCCACGGGCGAGGGGACCGAGCGGAGCCCACAACGTCTCCGACACTTCCTTCGGATCGAGCAGGAGCGCGACGTCGCGGTCCACCGCGAACACGAACGTCGCGATGATGAGCCCGATCCGGTGTCCGCGCGCGATCGCGGGGAGATCGTCGAGGCGACCGACGAGCTCGTCGCGGCGGAGCACGAGCCCGACCTCTTCTTCGGTTTCGCGGATCGCCGTCGCGACGAGATCCAGGTCCGTCGGATCATGACGTCCTCCCGGGAATGCCATGTGACCCGACCAGGGATCGTCGACCTGCTCGGCGCGCCGAATGAGGAGCACCTCGGTATCGCCTTGCCGTTCTCGCAAAATGGCCGCAACCGCGGCGAAGCGTTCGCCGCCGGTCAATGTCGCGGGCTTCCACGCGCGGTCGTGGAGCGCTCGCCGGACGAGCTCGAGGTCGATTTGCACGGGACCCTTCGAGTTCACCACTTTTCCGCCCTCGGGGGGACATCTGTTAGCCTCCCCGCCCGATGTTGCTCCGCCGTACCCTCGTCTCTGGCTTTTTCCTCGCCGCGACTGCGCTTTCCGGCACCGCCGGCGCGTTCCCCGGTTTCTACGCCTACAAGGGAAAGAAGCCGGCGAACCTCTCGACGCACGTCATTCTGATGAAGCGGGACGCGACGACGGTCGTCACGGTGATGCCCGATTACGAAGGCGATCTAAAGCCGTTCGTCGTGGTGATGCCGGTGCCGGACGACGTGAAGGCGACCGACGCGCGATCGCTCAAGCGCGAGTTCGTGGAACGCATCGACGAGATCAGCGCGCCGCGGTTTCACGAGTTCTGGGAAATGGATCCGTGCGAGCCCGGCGAGGCGCAGCAAGAGTGGCAACGTGACTTGTCGGTGAAATCGGGCGCCGGGTTCCTCGGCATGGATTTCGGCGGCGACCAGAGCGGCGAGGACCAGCCGAAGTTCAAGCCGTCGAAGGAGATGCACCTCGCCGTCGACCCCGAGTTCAAAGAGGGCGAAGAGGCGTTTTCGCTCATCCCGGCGAGCGCGGCGGCGAACATCGAAGGCGTGCTCAAGGCGAAGGGCTACACGTCGCCGGAAGGTACGAACCAAGCGGTCGCGCCGTACGTCAAAGCCGGCATGCAGTTTCTCGTCACCGAGGTCGACACGAAGAAGATGGAACTCGTCGGCTCCGACCGCGCGATCGTTTCGCCGATCCGGTACTCGACGAACAAGTCGGTCGACGTGGACTCGACGCTCGGGCTCCTGAATCTCGAGGACGGCGGCAAGCAAGAGGAGTTCATTTACGTGATCCATCCGGATCAGCGGTTCGAGGTGAAGAACTACCCGAACGTGTTCCCGCCGACGAACGTCGAGGTCGACTTCAAGGTCAAGGAGCGCATCGGCGAGTTCTACGCGGGCCTCCACGATCTTCTCTTGAAGAAGCAGCCGCTCGGCGTCTTGAACGAGTTCGCCTGGCCGACCAAGGGATGCGGGCAGCCGTGCGCGACGGAGCCGCTCCTCATCAACGAGCTTCTCACCCTCGGCGCCGACGTCTTCGAACAAGCGCTTCCGAAGGCCGTCCGCGAACCGAAAGCGCCGGACATGACCGACGACGAGAAGAAAGCGTTCGCCGACATCAAGGACAAGAAGAAGAAAAAAGAAATCGAGGAAATGCGGAAGGAAGGCGAGCGGCGGAAACAGCTGATCGCGCGGCACTTCTACGTGCTCACTCGCCTGCACCATCGCTACGACAAGACGACGTTGACGAAGGACTTCGAGATCGGGCCCGCGTCGCCCATTCACGGCGGCGTCGACATACCGACCGGTCCGCAAGGCACGCTGCCGATGGACGTGAAGCCCGCGGCCGACAACCAGTTTCAAGTTCGGTTCACGTCGTTTCATCAGAGCCCGGCCATCGCGCATTGCGACAAGCCCGAGCGGTGGCGCTGGGGTAAGGCGCCGCGCACGTACCTGGGCCTCCGCAAGATCTGGCTCGCGCAGGACACCGCGACGAAGAATCGGACGAGCTACAAGCCCGCAGATCTCGTGTACACGCCGATCCCCGACCTCGGTCTCGCCGGGAAACCGGAGTTGCAGGGCGGCATCGCCGAAGTGCGGAGCTTCGGACCGGCGCCCTCGGCGTCGGCGTCGGCGGACGCGGGCGCGGGCACGGCCGGCGGCAAAGCGAAGGGCACGTGCGGCTGCGAAATTCCGGGCCGGCGCGCGAGCGATTCGCGTCCGCTGTTCGGCGCGTTAGCGGCGCTCGGGCTGACGCGACTCCGTCGTCGTCGGACTTCGTAACGGAACCGCGAAAGAGCGTCGTTTCTCGTCAGCGCTCGGCGACTTTGGGTGTGACGCCCGAGACGTCGGGCGCGGTGACGCCGCGGCTTCCGCGCGCGGCGAAATAGGCGCGCAGCACGTCGCGTCCGACCTCGTTCGCTTTGCGTCGCCAGGTCGCGCCGTTCTCGAGCAATACGCTGACGACGATGCGCGGATGCCGGCTCGGGGCGAATCCGAGAAACCAGCTCGACGTCGTCTCTTCGCCGAGCTTCAGCGTGCCGGTCTTGCCGGCGACGCGCACGTCGCGGAGATAGCTCTGCCCCGACGGGTCGGTGAACGCTTCGAGGCAAGTGCCGCCGCCGATCGTTCCTTCCATCATGTGCGTGAGCTCTCGCGCCGTCGATTCGTGCATGGCGTGTCCGACGACTTCGGCGTGGTGCGGCGCTTCGTAGCCGGGCGCGCTTTGCACGATGCGGAGCCGCTTCATCACGCCGCGCGACGCGATCGTCGACGCGAGGAGCGCGCCGCCCGCGACCGACAGGCGGCTCCCGACGAACCCCGAGGCGGCGCGTGCGAACTCCAGATCGCCGTCAGGGACCTCGAGGGTGCCGACCGTGATTGGCACGTCGAACGGCACGTCGTGTCCGAAACCGAGGCGCGACGCGAACCCGAGCAAGTCTTCGCGATTCAAGAACCGCGTCGCGAGCTGCGCGAACACCGCGTTGCGGCTTCGTCCGAGCGCGTCGTGAAACGGCGCGCAGAGCGCATGCCCGGTTTTCGGGCGATAGAGGTGCTCGCGCGAAATTCCCGAGCTTCCGCCGGAGACGCACACGACGCGATCGGGCTTCACGCCCTTTTCGAGGAGCGCGGTCGTGGTCACCAGCTTGAAGACGCTCGCCGCCGGGGCGATCGCGTTCGCGACGACATCGGGTGCGGCGGAGCCGCCGCGTGAACCCGCCCAGGCGAGCACGCGCCCGCGCGCCACGTCGAGCGCGACGACGGCGCCCGTTACGGGGTGCGCTTCGGTAAGAAGCGCCGTGGCCGTTCGTTGCAGGTCCACGTCGAGCGTGAGCTCCGCGACGCCGCCTTCCGTAAGCGGCGCCGTCACTCCGTCGTCGGTGACCTTGAGCGCGCCGAGATCGACGCGCGGCGCATCGACTGCGCCGCGAGCGAGTTCGGGAAGCGACGCGAAGAGCCCGACCGCGACGGCGGCCGACCACACCACGCGAGACCCAAGACCGAACCGCACCCCGTGTCGCTACGCGGTCGACCTTCACCGGCGCAAGTTTTCGACGCGCGCGCGGTGGCGGGCACGCCCGACGCGCGTCGAGGCGCTTCGGGTTCGTTCGGAACTTGGCCCCGTAAGAGACGAGCACCGTACGATTTCGTCAGCGACCGGAGGACCCCATGAAGCGTCGATTGAATCTACGAGCGAGGACCGACTGTAGCGTTCGAGCACGCATCGGGAGCATCGTTTCCCACTATCGCGGTGTCGAACTTTCCCCGACGGGGATCGTCATCGATCGCGGCCGGCCGATCGCGCCGCGCGACGAACGGATTTTCTTGCACCTCGAGATCATCTTGCCGGAACGGCTCCGGCCGCTCCGCGCGGTCGCCAGGCCGGTCTGGTCGCTCGGAACGCAGCAGGCCTTCAAGTTCGTGAAAATGTCGGACGTCGATCGGTTGAACCTCGCCGAGCACGTCGACCGCGCCGAGTTCAAGAGCCGCATTTTCCATTGACCATGACGACACGATTCTTCAAAGCCCGAACGAGCCGCAGCGCGCTGGCGGCGACGACCGCGTTGCTTTTGGCAACGGCGTGCTTCGTCCCTCAAAACCGTTACGACGAAGCCGTCACCAAGCTGCATACCGAGCAGGCGGCGCACGCGGACGCCGAAGCTCGGATCGCCGAGACCCGCGCGGAGCTCACGCGCATCGACGAGGCGCTCCGCGCGCGGGAACAAAGTCTGACCGCCAAGGAAGACGACCTCGCGGCGTCCAAGCTCGACGTCGAGCGCGTCTCGACCGAGCGCGACGACGCCGCGGCGCTCGTCGAGCAGCTTCGCGGAGAGCTCGGGAGGGTCGGCGAGAATCTACACGAGTATTCCGACCAAAAGCGGGAGCTCGAGTCGGCGCTCACGGAAGCCGAGGCGCGCGCGAAACGGGTCGACGCCCTCGCAGCGGCGTCCGACGAGAAAATGGCCGTGATGCGCGACCTCACGCTGTCCTTGGGCGAATCGCTCGCGAACGGCAAGGTTCTGCTCACCGCGACCGACGGCAAGCCGACGGTGCGATTCGACGCGCACGAGGCTTATGGCGACAACGGGCAGCTCTCGCCGGAGTCTTCCGCGACGTTGAAACGCGTGGGTGCGGTGCTCGCTCATCACGCCGGCGCGCTGGCGTCGCTGGCCGAGCGTTCGACGAACCCGTCGGGCCCCGACGATCGAGCCGATCATCTCCGTCAGGTCGCGCTGGCCCTCGCGCAGGCCGGCGTGCACGCCGATCGCGTGGCTCTGGTTCCCGCGCCGCTCTCATCGAGCGACGCTCAGCGGGGCGAGAACGACGGCGCGTCGTCGGCGGCCGCGGCGACGTCACCCGTCGCGAGCGCGGCGTCTTCCGGACCCACCTCCGATTCCGCCGCGACGCCGAGCGACGAGGGCTCCTGGCTCGACGGTCCAGGAAGCGTCGAGATCGTCATCGACGTGAAGCCCTCGGACACCAGTCGAGTCGCGGCGACGGATTGAGGCGCGGCCCCGGTGCGTTCGACGCCAGCCTCACCACGACTCACAGCGAGAACGTCACCTTCGCCGGCCAGCTACCCGGCGACGGGTACTTCGCGCTCTTCAGCGCCTTCACCAGGCAATCGGCGGCGTCCTCGCCGGACTCGTCGCTCTCGGCGATGCCGGCCGAAAGCGCCGCGCCGTCGGGATCGACGTAGACGGTCGCCGTGAAATCGCCGCGCGCGCCGTGCTTGCACTCGTCGACCTTGTGAGACAGCGACGTCACGACGTCGCGGACGCGACTCTCGTCCCAGTCGGTCGGTGGCCTGACGTCGTTCGGCATGTCGAAGTCGAAGGAATTGTGCGCGAGCCCGACGTCGCCGCCTTGCGGCTCCGGCCAGCTTCGATGCCGGAGCGCCGAGAGCATGCACTTTTCCGTTTCGCGATCGCCGAGCGTGGATTTTTCGGCGTGGGTCGCGACGATGCGCCCGTCGCCGCCCACCTTGATGAAGAAGGCGATGCCGCCGCCCTCGAGCTCGTTGCGCTGGGCCCCGCTCGCGAGGCAGGCCTGAAGGTCCCCGAGTGCACCGCGGAACGTGTCGGTCACCTTCCCCTCGTCCAGGGCGCCGATCTCCGCCGACGCCGCCATCTTCGGGCGCTCGTCCGTGTCGTCGTGGGTGGCGTGCTCGCTCGCGGGCGACTTCGGCTCCGGAGGATCGCCGCCGCAGGCACCCGTCGCAAACAATGCCGCACCCACGACGATGACCATCGCCGGCTTTACCGAACCAATCCGTCTCATGCTGTCACTCCTCGAGCATCACGCTCGCGATCGCGTCCTCTTGCTCGGCCCGGCCGCCGCCGAAGAGCTCGAGGAATTGGGCATCCAGGTAGCATCGACGGGTGGCGTCTGCATCGCCCTGTTCGCCGTGAATCGACAACGTCGCGTACGCCGAGCGAACGGCGGCCGCGGTGGCAAACGCCTTGGCCGCAGCAGAATCGACGGGATGGGCGCCGCCGCGGTCCGAAAGCCACGCGGCGCGCGACACCGCGAGCGCCGCAGCATCGACGTCAGTCGCTACGTCGCTGATTGAAAATTCCGCACTCTGCGAAGCGTGGTCGCGCCCGGCGACCGCGGCCCGAGCAATCTCGAAACATCGCCGTGCGAGCCCAACGGCCCAGGCGCCGCAAAGGATCCGGTGCGCGTCGAAGAGGCGCGCGACCCGCGCCCCTCCGTCGTCGACGAGCGTCGCCCGAACGGTGCCCCTAGCCGCAAACGCCAAGGTCGCCCACGGGATCTCGCCGAGCCCGAGCCCGGCCATGGCCACCGGGGTTGCCAGAACGCCGGTCAACGACGTGACGGCCGCGCGCGGCGCGTGGCGATCGCCGAACAATACGACGGCGTACGTCGCCAGCGGTGCGAGTGGCACCGCGCCGGTCGCCCCGTCGAGCGTGACGCCGCCGACGGAAGCCGTGGCGCGAAACGACGGCGTGGCGAGCGCCACCGCACCGAGCCCGGCCTTGAACAGCTCGCGGCCCGACGCGCCGTCGAAGAACCCGTCGCGCCCGGCTCTCGTCACGAGCCATCGGGCGAACGCCACGCCGGCAAGCGCCGAGCTCGAAACCGCGAGCTCACCTACCGCCTCTGCGGCCGCTCCGAGCGAGCTCGTCGCGAATCGGTCGACCCCTGCGAGTCCCGCGTCGGCCGCCCGCGCGAAATCCGCCGGCGCGCGGGGGAGGGTCGAGAGCGCCCCATCGGCCCAGGTTCGAACCGCGTGGACCGCGGAGGTCGCTTCAGGGTCGGGTTCGAAGTTCATCAACCGTCAGCATAGCGCGGGCACTATTCGATGAGCACCGGGTTCACGAGCTCGGGGAGCCGCGCGCGGAGGGCCGGCTTCGGGCACACCGCGACGCCGACCTTGGCCGACGCGAGCATTTCGATGTCGAACGCGCTGTCGCCGAAACTCGCGAGCCAATCCATTCCAGCGAGAAGTCGCGACCCGACGACTCGTTTCTGTCCCGCGTACGGCAGGTGCCCCGCCATGCGCGGCTGGATCACGCCGCCCGCGATTTCCGGCTCTGCGCCGGCCATTTCCGCGAACGCGATCCCCGCCGCGCGGAGACCCTCGGTGACGATGATGCGAGGAGATGCCGAGACGACGACGACACGGACGCCCTCGCGGGCCGCCCAGTCGAGCACTGGCGCGAGCATGCGACGCGCACGAGCGGCGAGGTGCCGCTCTTCGAACACCGCGCGCGCGTGACGGCGGAGCTCGTCCACGGTGAACCCCGCGTAGCCCCACGTCATCATTTCGCACGCGGTGAGCTCGGCGACGTCGCCGCGGCGGTAGCCGTCGTAGATCCGCTTCGCGACGACGGCAGGAGTGCCGTCGTCATCGATGCCGTGCGTGCGCGCGAGCTCCTTCAGGGCCGGCAGCGCTTCGTCGCGAAGGAGACCCCGGCTCGTCGAAACGTCGAACACGTCTTCGCCGACGTCACCCGACCACAAGGTGCCGTCGGCGTCGAAGGCCATCCCGGTCGCACCCGGTCGACGTGCTTCCCGGAGCACGTCGACCAACGCCGCGGAGTCGACTTGTAGAGCCGTCACCCCGACGACTCTACACCATCGTGTCAGTGCGTCGCTTTGGCGGGTTGCCCGCCCAAGGTTTGCCCTTGCAGGCCAGCGCGTGACGCTTGGTCCTGCTTCACGAGACTCCCCAAGGTTTCGTTCGGCGTCAGCACCGTGATGCCGCCGTCCCCTGCTTTCGAAATCGGCGGACTCGGGGCAACGCCGGCGTCGCCCGGCGCAGGCGGCGCAGTGCCAGCGTCGACGCCGCCGCACGTCGCCGCCAACGACAAGAGGTCGTTCAGCGCCGTCATGCGACGCGGCAGGAACACTTGCGTCAGGCCGGACGACGCCGCGAAACATTGCGTTCCGTCGCCGCAGTCTTCGGTGAATTGTTCATCGACCTGAACGAAGCCGTTCGAGCTCGGCGACGTCACGCCGTGTCCGAGATCGATCCCGTTCGCCTCTTCGTGGCAGCCCATGCACGACCCGGCGAACTGCGCCCGCGCCGCGATGTTTTCCGGCGTCAGTCCGGTGTCTGCGAGCTTCGCGACGAGTTGCGAGCGGAACGTGCCCGACCCGTTCGCGAGATGCTGCGGATAATTCTCCGTCGTGAAGTCGTTCGGGCTCTCCGAGTCGAGACACGTCGGATCGACGACGAACGCCATCTCCGCGGGGTTGTCCGACAAGAGTCCGCCGAGTGCGTCGAGGAAGCTCTGCCGGCACCCGGCGCCTTCGGGCAACGTGCTCGTGTCGTTCCAGAGCTCGCCGTGCGGCGCCTGATCGTCGGGGAACTCGACGGTGCGCGTTTGACCGAGCGGATCGGTCATGGGCTTGAATTCACGCAAGGTCCACTCGTCGTCGTCGAAGTTGTTCGTCCGAATGCTGCCCGCGCCGATGCTCATGTTCTCGATCGAGAGAAACGGCTTGAACCCCGCTGCCGAGAGTTCCGGCGAGCCCGTCTCGAACGCCGTCATGATGCGGGCGCCGCGCGTAGCCGGGTCGGTGACGGTGTTCTGTGCCGCCCAAAAATCCGCGATGGGCCGGCACGCTTGCACCCCACAAGCTGGGTTCGGATTCGGGATCTGCGCCTCCAGGATCATGAACATGCGGCTGTTTCCGATCGGCGCGTTGTTCGCGAAGATCATGCGCTGTTCGCCGCAGTTCGAGCCGTCTTGCGGCGCGAGATCGAGCCGGTTGACCGCCGCGATGGGAAACCACTGACCGAGGTTGTCGATTTGTTGGTGCTCGAGACGATCGCAGCGGAGCGGGTAGCCGTTCAGCGACGGGGCGCCGTTCGTCTGTTCGTCGCCGCAGTGTTCGCCGCCGGGAAGCGTCGCATTGGGCTTCGACGCGTAGGTGTCGATGATCTGTTGATAGAAGGACACCGGGTCCGGCGTGAGGCCGGAGTTGGTTTGCGCCGCTTGGAGCGCCTGCTCGAGCGTAAAACCGGAAAGCGCCTGCTGGTTCGATTCGAGCAGCACGCGGCGCGCGTTGAGCCCCGACGGCGACGTTCCCCCTTCTTGCTCCTGAACGCCGATGCCGACGATGAGCCGACCCGGCGGCGCGAACGTGACGGTCTCGCCGTTCACCTGGAACTGAAACTGGACGAACGTCTCCTGGTTCGACTGGATCTGGAAAAATTGAACCGTTCCGCTGATGAGCGTGGCCTGAACCTGAGCCGTCTCGTTGAGGAGCGGGTCGACCTCTTCGAGGAACCAGCCGTCGAGGAGCTGGATCTCGTAGCCGTTCGGCGCGAGGAACGCCTCGGCGACCGGCGCGTCCGGGTCGTCCTCGCTGTTCAGGGTGACGACGTTCGTGCCGGTGTCCAAGGAGTTGACCGGCAACACGGCTTGTCGGAGCCGATACACTTTGCCGGAGGCCGAGACCGTACGAAGATCCATGCCGACTTTTCCGACGGTCGCCGTCGCCGTCGTCGGTTTTTCGGGCGAGTGAGTGGAGCAACCCGCGATGAGCGGGGCGGCCGCTAGACAAAGGACCGCCTTCCCAATCGAGATGAGCGTTCTCATGGTGAGATGCCTTTCTCGAGCGCTCAGTGACGCGGCGACTTCGCGGCGTTGAAGCTCACGCCGGCGTCCGGCGAAACGCTGCCCTCGGCGCCGCCCGTGCTCGTCGAGCCGCCCGTGGTTGGGCCGCCGGCCGCGCCACCCGCGCCGCCGAATCCGGCGTCGAGGACCGGGAAACCGCCGCCGAATCCGCCGCCGCCGAAGGTGCCGCCGCCGCCGTCGACCGTTCCTTGGCCGAAGCAGAACGTCGTGTCGAACGACGAGCAATCCGAGTTGCAGAACAGCGTGCCGAGCGGAGCCGCACCGAACGTCGCGCTCGCGCAGGTTTCGCCGCCAAAGTTCCCGCCATCGCAGACCTCGCCGGGATCGAGGACGCCGTTGCCGCACGCTCCGCTCGTTTCGGTGACGCCGATGCCGACGATGAGTCGACCGGGCGGACCGAAGCCGACGCGCTCGCCGTTCACCAGGAACTGGTACTGGACGAACGTCTCTTGGTTCGACTGAATGTCGAAGAACTGGAACGAGTCGGAGAGCAGCGACGCTTGCACCGGCGTCGCGGTGCCGAGCAAGTTGTCGACCTGCTCCATGAACCATCCGTCGAAGAGTTGAATGGTGTAGCTCGACGGCGAGAGGAACGTCTCGAGCACGGGGTCGTCCGGATTGTTTTCGCTGCTCAGTTCGATGGTGCCGCTGCCGCCGCCGATGAAGCCACCCGCACCGCTCGTGGTTCCGCCGGCTGGGAAGGCGCCACCGAACCCCGGGAATCCGCCGATGATCACGCCACCGTCTCCGAACGGGAACCCGCCGAAGCCCCCGGTGCCCGTCGAGCCCGCAACGCCACTGTCGGTGGTCGGAAAGCTTGTCGAACCGCCGCCGCCGATCGGGCCGGCGTCGGGAAACGACGACACCGCGCCGGCCGCGCCGGCCTCGCCTTTGGCTTCGAAGAAGAAGGACGGATCGACTTCGAAGAACGCGTCCCGGAGACGGTAGATTTTGCCCGAAGCCGAGACGGTTTCGAGGTTCATCTTCAACGTGCCCGTCTGCGCGACGGCCGCGGGCGCTTTTGGCGCGCCGTCGTCCGAGCACCCTCCGAGATCCACCGCGCAACCAAATGCAAGCCCCATCGCCACGTACGAGACGATCTTCTTCATGAGCAGTCCTCCTCAGGCGTTTTTTCCGAACCCCACACCACTGCGGGCAGACACTCCCTCGTGTGTCTACCCACGCCACCCACTGCGGCGCGTGCCCCCACAAGCAAATCGCTTGCCAGCGCTCGCGACGCGCGGCTCACGATGACGTCGCAGCGTTTTCTCGATCGTGCGACGCGAGCGCGCGGTACGTCGAAACTCGACGCTGTCGTCACGCGACGACACCCGTGCGCGTTTCGCTCAGCCCTCGCTCATGTCCAGCTCACGCCCGAGCGGCGCGAACGCGACGCTGACTTTCGTGCGAATCGTCGCGCGAACGCCTTCGCCAACGCGGGCCTCGCGTCGCTGCGGGGTGAGGACGTCGTCGCGACTCGAGTCCACGCGTCGCCGTCACGATCAGGGACTCAGTGGTGTCTCCCGACGAGTGTCGACGTTGGCGACGCACGGGAAACGCGTCACTAGACTCGAGGGCCGCTTCCGTGTTGTGCCGGCGTGTGCCAGGAAAAACCCCGAGCGCGCGCAATCCTTGCGTAGCCGTGCGATTGACAAAATCGCAATGAAATTCATATTACGCACGTAATGTACGTAAAGGCCGATGCTGGATCGGCACCAGAAAGTGACAGGAGAACTTCGATGTCGACGAGCTACGTGATCGATGCCGTGCGAACGCCGCGTGGGCGCGGAAAAGCGGGCAAGGGCGCCCTTTCGGGGATCCATCCCCAGGAATTGTTCGCGACGACGTTGAAAGCGCTCGCGACGCGCCATGCCTTCGACCCTCGCGACGTGAATGACGCGCTCGTGGGCTGTGTCTCCGAGGTCGGCGAACAGGGAGCCGAGCTCGCACGGAACGCAGTGCTCGCCGCGGGGTGGCCGATCGAGGTCCCTGGAGTGACGCTGAATCGGTTCTGTGGATCGGGGCTGCAATCGGTGCACTTTGCGGCCATGGGCGTCGCCTCGGGCGCGATGGAGCTCGTGGTGGCCGGCGGCGTCGAGAGCAT
>DATBBD010000459.1:0-5430 GCA_036271175.1 Polyangiaceae bacterium
CGGTCGAGCCGGCTCGGCGATGGGCACGGCGAAGTGGGGAAGCGCGATCGTCCTGACGAAGTGGGTCGGAGCCGTGGTGATCGGAACCGCCGTCGTCGCGGGAGGCGTCGCGGTCGCGCGGCACGCCGGGCAAAAGTCCGCGGCGACCGCGGCGAAGTCGACGACGACGAGCGAGCGCACGGCGCCCCAAACCATGGCCGTGGCATCGCCTGCAGCGAACACCATGGCCGAGACGCCGAGCGCTGCGGCCGACGTGCAAGCGGCGCCGTCGCCGAGCGCGGATTCGGAAGCGCACGAACCGACGGCGAGCGCGCCGGGGCAACGGGCCGCTGTCCATGCTCAGCCGGACATCTCGCGCGAAATCTCGGCGCTCGACGAGGCGCGCGACGCGGTGCGCGGCGGACGAGCCGCGGAGGCGCTCACGATGTTGGATCGCTACGACGCGACGTTCGGCCGCGGCGGGAGCTTGCGTGTGGAAGCGACGGCGCTTCGCATCGAAGCCCTGCTCCGCAGCGGGCGTCGGAGTAGCGCGACGTCGCTCGCCGAAACGTTCCTGGCGCGGCACCCGAAGAGCCCCTACGCCGCTCGCGTGAAGGCTCTGGTGTTCGGCGATTCGACGTCGCAGTGAAGATCACCGCTGACGCGGGCGTTGCGACGATGGCGCGCCGGATCGTCTTCCTGATCGCGCCCGTCGCGGTCTAGACTCGGCGCCTCCGAAAGGCGGTGCTCCGATGTCCATCGTTCTCTATCATCATCCCTTTTCGCGCGCGTCGAACGTCGTGTGGATGCTCGAGGAGGTCGGGGTTCCGTACGAGCTCCGGTACGTCGACATCATGGCGGGCGCGCAGAAGGCGCCGGAGATCGTCCGGTTGAACCCGATGGGCAAGCTGCCCATTTTGACGGACGGCGACGTCGTGGTCACCGAGTTGGCGGCGATCGGACTCTACCTCGCGGATCGACATTCGTACGGCCAGCTCGCCCCGCGGGTCGACGACCCCGCGCGCGGAACGTACTTGAGATGGTCGTTTTTCGCGCCGTCGGTCATCGAACCCGGATCGATGGCGAAGATGGCGGGCTGGACGTTTCGAGAGGGCCAAGCCGGCTGGGGCTCGCACGACGCGATGTTGTCGGCGATGGAGAGCGCGATGGCCCCTGGCCCCTTCATTCTCGGCGACAAGTTCTCGATGGCCGACGTCGTCTTCGGCGGGACCGTCCGCTACATGCTCGGTTTCAACATGCTCGAGCCGCGTCCGGCATTCACCGCGTACGCCGAACGACTCGCGGCGCGACCTGCGCTCCAGCGCGCCGAGGCGCGCAACGCCGCAGTTCGCGAAGAACATGGATTGAACCGGCGGTAACGGCGATGAGTTCGTCTCCGTGCTAAGATCACCCTCGTGTCGGGCTCCGAATCTCGCGCAGCTGAACGCCGCCGCACGTGGACGGGTGGCGTCGCTCGGAACCACGCCGAGATGGAGTTCGTCTCGACTGATTTTTGGCTCGCGATGAGTCCCGAAGAACGCCTCGGGTGCGTTTTCGACATGTGGGACGAACAACTGCGCCTTCAGGACCCAACCCATGAAGCTTCCCAGCGACTTCAAAGATCTGTTGGAGGAGTTCGCCCGCGAAAAGGTTGAATGCGTCGTGATCGGCGGCTACGCGTTTGCCTTTCACGTCGAGCCTCGCGCCACCAAGGACCTAGACGTCCTTTTGGAAGGAAGCCCTGAAAACCGCGAGCGGGCGGCGACGGCGTTGGCGCGCTACGGCGCGCCCCAGAACGTCGTCGAGGCGACGCGGGGTCTCGCTGAGGACGAAGTCGCATATCTAGGACGTCCGCCGCTCCGGATCGATCTGCTCCGTACTATCGACGGAGTTAACGCGGCGGACGTCATCCGGAACGCCGTCGCGGCAGATTGGGACGGAACGCGGGTACGCGTCATCGCGCTGGACGACCTGATCGTCAACAAGCGCGCGGCGGGGCGTCCTCAAGACATCGCTGACGTCGCGAAGCTGGAGAGAGTTCGAGCTAGAGCACGCCTGCCTCGTTGAGTGTTACGGCTTGTCACTCCGCATCTTTCGCACAGCGCACGCCGCTCATGATGAGGCGAAACCGACCCGGATGGTGCACGCGGTTCGATGACCGAAGCCCGTCGCCGCCGTAGTTGAAGGCGCCGCCGCGGAGCACGTGCTCGCAGTCGGTCGGAATGGGATTCGTGCCGGTGAATCCTTGGCGGCCCGAGTGTCGCAAGGCATCTTGAGTCGCCAGGATTTGTTCGCAGGTGCCCGGGACGCCGTGATCGGCGCCAGCGCGGCGATAGGCATCAGGGTCGTAGAAATCTTCGATCCATTCCCAGACGTTGCCCGCCAAATCGAGGTGACCGTACGGACCGGCACCAGCGGGATGCGTGCCGACGTTTGCCGTCCGAGACGCAGCGAATACGGCGCGCTCGGGCGACGGCGCGTCGTTGCCCCACGGATAGCGTCGTTCGTCGTCGCCGCGCGCGGCGCGCTCGAACTCTGCTTCGGTGGGCAAGCGCTTGCCGACGAAGACGCAATAGGCGCGCGCGTCGTCCCACGAGATGGAGCTCACCGGCTGCTCGGCCCCTCGAAACGCCGCGTCCGGACCAAAATGGTTCTGCCGCGAGCTCGCCGGCTCCGAAGCGCGGCACTTTCCGGCGGCAACGCACGCGGCGTATGCCCCGTTGGTCACCTCGGTGCGATCGAGAAAGAAAGCGCGCAAGGTGACTCGATGCGCCGGATGTTCGTCGTCTTGTCCGCCCGCGTCGCTCCCCATCATGAACGTGCCACCAGGGACGAAGAGCATGCCGTCCGGCGCGGTCGCGATCGCCTTTACGTTTTGCGAATCGACCCGCACCGCTCGTTCGATCGGCGCTCCCGCGTCGATTGTGACGGGGGATGCGACGGCGATAGGCGATGCGGTGAGCAGCGACGTCGCGGCGCGTGCAGGCGTCTCGGACGCGGCCGGTGGTGAACGCCACGGCGTGCACGACAGAGCGACCACGGCGAGCGTCCATGAAGCCCTGCACACGGCTCACTTCCCCTACATCTGACCGTTCGCGAGAAATCGGAGGATGTACACGTCTTGTTTGCCCGTATTCTTGTTCGTCCCGAGGTCGTCGGAGGCGCCGCCTGTCAAGAACGCGTTCCCCTGACCGTCGACCGCGACGCCGTCCACGTCTTCACCGTTGTCGGTGCCGTATTCGTTCGACCAGAGCTTCTTCCCCGACGCATCGAACTTGACGGCGATCGCGTTGGAGATGCCGCCTCCGCTCGTCTCGTCGGAGTTCATATGACCATCGAAGTTGTCGTTGGTGGTTCCCCCGACGGTCGGAAGTCCGGTCGCGTCGAGGCCGAGCCCGATCCCGACGTCGATCCCCGGCCCTCCGATCTCTTGCGCCCACAACTTGCTGCCGGTCGAGTCGTACTTCTGAACGATGACGTCCTTGTCGCCTGCGTTCGTGTTGCCGTCGAGCGCGCTATCGGAGAAGCCGGCGAAGTAAACGTCGTTCTTGCCGTCGACCGCGACGCCCCACGCTGCATCCTCACCGGCGCCGCCGTCGTCGTGGATCCACACGGTCTTGCCGGTGGCGCCGTCGAGCTTCACGGCGAGGAGATCACCGCTGCCCCCCGCGAACGTCGCGCCGCCGATGGCCCCCGTCGTTTCGGCGCCGAAATAGACGTTTCCTAGCGCGTCCCCGGTGACGGCCATCTCGGCCGTGTCTTGATTCGTCGTTCCGGTGCCGAGCATCGTGACCCATTTCAAGGCGCCGCTCGCATCGTACAGAATTCCGACACGTTTTGCGAAATGCCCTCGCGACCGTTGTAAAAAGCGCACGGTGTCGTCGAGGCGCGCCGTGAATGCGTTGCGAGCGCAGGCGATTCGCGCGACGACAGGGGATTCCCAGGGGTTTCAGCGCACTCGCGCGATCGGCACGCGTCTTGAAGAGGACGGGTTCCCGTGTCGCAATCCATAACGAAGGTCGGTATCGGGGCGTTGATGGTCGGCTTTCTTTTGGGGGTCGCCTTGCCCGCCCGAGCCGATGCGGGTGCGCCGAGCGACGGCGATCAGCCGCCCATGTCGGCGCCGAGCGGGCTTCTCCGTCCGACGGATCATCCCCTCTCGCTGAACGTCGTCGCCGGGCTCGGCAGCGAAGTCGGCGAGCTCGGCATGACCGCCGAATACAGCGTGCTCGATCGCCTCGCACTCGGCGTCGGCGCGGGCAAAGGCTTCGGCGGCGCTCAATTCGCGGCGCTCGCGCGCTTTCGAGTCGCGCTGTTCCAGCGCGAAAATACCGTGCAATCGTTCGACCTCGTCGGCGCCTTCTCGGAGGGCAAGTACGCGACGCTGTTCGACGACGACTCGGGCTTCATGAGCGAACACGCATATTGGGCGGAATACACGATCGACTACGAGCTCCAGACGCGGGTCGGCTTTCGCCTCACGGCCGGTCTCGGATTTTCTCAACGCGTGGCTGCGACCGACGTCGTCGTCGAGGACGGAGACGGTGCCCCGAGCCCGCTTCCCGCGACCGTCATCTCGACACGCCTCACGGTCGGTTGGGCGCTCTAGTCGACAGCACCTCGGGCGGGGCACGAGCGAGTCGAGAATCGTCCGCGCGGCTGTTCGTCGCGTCAGAATTGATAATAGATGAACTCCGCGCCGGCTCCGGAGCTCAGGACGGACAGCATCACGACCGCACCGAAGAGCCCGCCTTCGAGCAACGGGCCCCACGCGGCGGTGGCGAGCTTCGCGTGAAACACGGGTAACCGCTCCCGCAAGCGCCGCTCCACGACGTGCAAGACGAAGCAGAGCCCGACGATCGCCGTCGGGAGCAGCGGCCATCCGTGCGAATACCCGCTCGAAACGAGGCCACGGGCGAACGCGACGGCGTCCGCCCACGTCTCGCACCGGAACGGCACCCAGATCAAACACACGACGTTGAACAACGCGAAGATGCGCGGCGCGTCCGACCACGTGAGGGCGCGATCGGCGTCGCCGGGGCGCCTGCGAAAGCGCGCGACGACCAACAACACGCCGTGCAAGCCGCCCCACACGACGAAATTCAAGCCGGCGCCGTGCCAGAGACCGCCGAGGAGCATCGTGAGCATGAGGTTCAGCGTCGTCCGCGCGGGGCCTCGGCGGTTTCCGCCGAGGGGGACGTAGAGATAGTCGCGAAGCCACCGCGACAACGTCATGTGCCATCGCCGCCAGAACTCCGAGGGACTCCGTGAAAGATACGGCTCTTCGAAATTCATCGGCAGCTCGAACCCCAGAAGACACGAGAGCCCACGGGCCATGTCGGTGTAGCCAGAAAAGTCGAAGTAGATCTGGAACGCGAAGCTGTACGCCGCGACCAAATGCGACGGCGCGTTCGCGCTGCCGGGCGCCGAGAAAATGTCGTTCGCGAACGG
>DATBBD010000460.1:0-2841 GCA_036271175.1 Polyangiaceae bacterium
CTCATCATGGATTACCTGATCGCCGAGTTCAAAAAGGACAGCGGCATCGACGTCGGCAAGGACAAGATGGTCATTCAGCGTCTCAAGGACGCGGCCGAGCAGGCGAAGATCGAGCTCTCGAGCAAGCAAGAGACGACCATCAACCTGCCGTTCCTCACCGCCGACGCGAGCGGTCCGAAGCATCTCCAGAAGCAGCTCTCGCGGGCCAAGCTCGAGCAGATGATTCGCCCCCTCGTCGACCGCTCGATGGAGCCGCTCAAGAAGGCGCTCGCCGACGCGAAGAAGTCGCCGAGCGAGATCGACGAGATCGTGCTCGTCGGTGGCACGACGCGCATTCCGCTGGTCCAGGAGACCGTGCAGAAGTTCTTCAACAAGGAACCTCATCGCGGCGTGAACCCGGACGAGGTCGTGGCGATCGGCGCCGCGGTGCAAGGCGGCGTGCTCTCGGGCGACGTGAAGGACGTGGTGCTCCTCGACGTCACTCCGCTCTCGCTCGGCGTCGAGACGCTCGGCGGCGTGATGACGGTCATGATCCCGAGGAACACGACCATCCCCACCCAGAAGAAGGAGATCTATTCGACGGCGAGCGACAGCCAGCCCTCGGTCGAGATCCACGTCCTTCAGGGTGAGCGCGCCGAGGCTCGCTACAACCGGACGCTGGGGCGTTTCCACCTCGACGGGTTGCCGCCGGCACCGCGCGGGATTCCGAAGGTCGAGGTCACGTTCGACATCGACGCGAACGGCATCCTCTCGGTGGCCGCCAAGGACATGGCGACCGGCAAGGACCAGCGCATCACGATTACGGCGAACAGCGGTCTCAACGACAACGAGATCGACCGCATGGTCAAAGAGGCGAAGGACCACGAAGAAGAGGACAAGCGTCGCCGCGACGAGGTCGAGCGCCGGAACAAGCTCGACAGCCTCTGCTACAGCATGGAAAAGCAGATCGCCGACAACAAGGACAAGCTCGGCGGCGTGGACCTCTCGTCGATCGAGAGCCTCATCAAAGAGGGGCGTGACGCGATCGAGAAGCAGGACGACGCACGCGTCGCCAGCACCCTCGAGAAGCTCGAGCACGAGGCGCACGCGATGGCCGAGAAGATGTACGAAGCGGCCGGCGCGGGCGCTCCTCCGCCGGGTGGCAAGCCGAATGGCTCGCCGGGCGGTGCCCCGGACGGCTCTTCCGACGGCAAGAAGAAGGGCGACGTCATCGACGCGGAGTTCGAAGAGGGCGCCTGAAGCTCGACGCTTCGGTCGTCATCGTGGGTGGCGGTCCAGCAGGAATAGCGACGGCGCTGTTCCTCTCGGCCGCCGCTCCCGATTTGACCGATCGGATCGTGGTGCTCGAAAAGGAGCGTTACCCGCGGGAGAAGCCCTGCGCGGGCGCGCTCGGGGCTCGCGGGGACGCGGCGCTCGCGTCGATCGGCGTCATCGTCGACGTGCCCTCGGTGCCGATCGACGGCCTCGCCGTGCGCGCGCTCGGGCGAACGGCGATCGTGCGCGAGCCGAAGGTCGGCAGAGTCGTCCGCCGGTTCGAATTCGACGCGGCGCTCGCCGCGGTCGCGAAGCGTCGCGGGATCGACGTGCGCGACGGCGTTCGCGCGACGGCGCTCGAGCAACACGACGACGGGGTAACCGTCCGCACGACGAACGGCGATCTCCGTGCCGACGTCGTGGTCGGCGCCGACGGCGTTTCCGGGTTCGTACGTCGCGCACTCGGGTTCGGTCCCGCGCCGCACCTCGCTCAGGCCATCGAGGTCGACACCGAGCCCGTCGCGACGGATCTCGACCGCGACGTGCTCCTGTTCGATCTGTCCGACCGGAGTTATCCCGGGTACTACTGGGATTTTCCGACGCTCGTCGACGGGCGTCCGATGGTGTGTCGCGGCGTCTATTATCTGAAGTCGGCGAGCACCGGACCCGTCGAAATCGAAGACGTGCTCGCGCGCGAGCTCGCGGCGCGCGGCCTCGAGCTCGGGGCTTACGCGAAGCGACGCTACGCCGAGCGAGGGTTCGATCCGCGCGGGCCGGTGTCCGTGCCACGCGTGCTCCTCGTCGGCGAAGCGGCCGGTGTCGATCCGGTGACGGGCGAGGGGATCGCACAGGCGATTCAATTCGGCTCGTTCGCCGGGCGCTATCTCGCTGAACGGATCCGCGAGCGTGATTTCCGGTTCTCCGACTCGATGCGGCGCGTCCATGGAGCGTCGGTCGGCCGCGATCTGCGCGTCCGCTGTGCGGCGCTCGCCCTCGCCTACGGCACGCGCCGTCCCTCCATCGAGCGGTTTCTGCTCGACACGCCGGACTTCGTTCGCGTCGGCCTCCAACACTTCGCGGGACGGCGTTGGTCCAGAGCGGCGGCGTTGCGCGCCGCGAAGAACGCCGCGTCGGCGACGTTCGCCCATTTTCTCGGTATGGATTCGGTTTCCCCCGTGCGAGCCGAAAGGCTACCTTAGCCTTCATCATGAGGTTAATGCGTGCCGCGTTCGCGAGCGCGATCGCTCTCGTCACGGGTTGTGGTGGACGTTCGGCGCCAGTGGCATCGCCGCAAGTGGCCGTCCCGGTGAGCCCGCCTGCGGTGGTGGAAGCGCCGCTCACCCCGGTCGCCGCGCCGCCCGAGCTCTTCGCGGTGGCGCGCTTCGCGAATCCGGCGAGGGCGATGGACACGGCCGTGCGCTGGGCGAGTCTGCCGCTCGACTGGCGCGGTCTCATCGCGAGGGAAGTGCCGGGGCTCGAGCGCGTCTTGGTGTTCGACGCGCCCGTCGACGTCATCGCGGTGCTCGATCCGGCGGCGAAGCTCGAGCCACGCGTGAACTGGGCGTTTTCCGCCGGCGTGTCGTCGCC
>DATBBD010000461.1:0-13819 GCA_036271175.1 Polyangiaceae bacterium
ACAATCGACGAAGCCGCGACCGAGAGGGAGCGGCGCGACGACCACGTCGGTGGCGCCGAGATGAACGAAGCATGCGGCGGCACCGACGATGTCGGCGATGGCGTCGACGGCGCCGACCTCGTGGAAATGCACGTCGGCGAGCGCGATGCGATGCACGTGCGCCTCGGCGCGACCGAGCCGCTCGAAGATGGTGCGCGACAACGTCTTCACGTCGCGGTCGAGCTTCGACTTCGCGAGGAGCGCGTCGATTTCCGAGTAGCTCCGTTCGGGTTGCTGCTTGCCGACGCGCACGTCGAAGCGCGTCGCGCCGATCGCGCCGGCCACGGCGCGTTCGATGACGACCTCGGTGCCCGGCAAGCCGAGCGCCCCCACCGCGTGCGACACGACGTGGAACGGAACCCCCAAATCGACCAAGGCGGCGATCGTCATGTCCCCGGCGATGCCGCTGAAAGCGTCGAAAAATAGCGTTTTCCCGCGGGCAGCGCCGGGCTCGAGCGCGTCGCGGTGCGACTCGACCTCCGATGACTCGAGGCGCGTTTCGAGCTCGCGCGACGCGGTTCGCGGGAATGCTTTGCCCGCCGCGCCATTCGCCCGGCGCGTCGATTTAGCGTCGCGGGCGTGACCGTGGTCGTCGTGCGCGTGGCCGTGCGCGTGGCCGTGGTCGTCGTGCGCGTGCGCGTGACCGACGTCACCGTGACCGTGGTGGGCGTGCGCGATGCCGAGCGCATGAAGACGCGCGTGCTCGTCCACGTAGGGCGACGGCGTAGTGGCGGTTTTTAGTTGGGCGCGCTTGGCGGCGGGCTTCGTCGCGGGTGCGGGCTTTTTGCGTTGCTGGACGACTCGGGCTCGAGCACGCGGGGGCGCGCGCTTCACGGCTCCACCGGCGCCAACAGCCGCACGGTGGCCATCGCGGCGCCGAAGCCGTTGTCGATGTTGACGACGGTGATGCCGGAAGCGCAGCTCGTGAGCATGCCGAAGAGCGCGGTGATGCCGGCGAACGCGACGCCGTAGCCGACCGACGTGGGGACGGCGATGACCGGCGCCGCGACGAGACCGCCGATCACGCTCGCGAGCGCGCCTTCCATCCCCGCGATGACGATCACGGCGCGCGCGCGGCGGAGGCGCTCGACCTCCGCGAGCACGCGGTGAATGCCCGCGACACCCACGTCGAAGATGCGCTCGGTCGCGATGCCGCACATGGAGAGCGTCTCGAGCGCTTCCTCGGCGACGGGGATGTCGCTCGTCCCCGCGGTCACGACCGCGACGAACCCTTCGCCGCGCGGCTCGGCGGCGCGCTTCCGGTATTTCGCAATGCGCGCGAGAGGCACGTATTCGAGCGCCGGAATGCGCGCGAGGACGATCGCGGCGGGCTCGGCGGCGAGGCGCGTGACCAGCACGTTTTGTTCGGCGCGCATCAGCTCTTCGACGACGCCGGCGACGTGCTCGGGCGTCTTTCCCTCGGCGAGCACGACTTCGGGGATCCCTTGTCGCAAGGCGCGATGATGATCGACGCGCGCGTAGCCGAGGTCGGCGAACGGCAAGGTGCGAAGCTCGGACAGCGCACGCTCGACGTCGACCGAGCCGGACTGGACGCTCCTGAGCAGCTCCTCGAGTCGCCGGGGATCCATGCCGCGCTCACATGTAGATGAGGGTCGACCATTGCGCAACCGCTCCAGACGCCGTCGTCACGAGGAGAAGGCGACAGACCGCGCGTGAGACGCGCGGGGCCCCTTCTCGCCCGAGCCCGCTCGTGTTTTCCTGCCACAATGCCCGTGGTCGCTGCGCCGCTCTTCGGTTTTTCGCTCGGCGTGCTGTTCGCCTGGGCGGGCGCCGAAGAAATTTCTCGGACCGAAGGCCATTTCGCGAGCCGATCGCTGGTCTTCGCGACGCTCTTCGGCGTCGTAGTTTTTGCGCCGGCGACCGGGTATTTCGTGGCGTTTTTCCCGGATTGGTCTTTTGCCTACACGCTCGACGCCGAGCACCGGTCGCCGGCGCTCGACATGGCCTTCTTGCTGCTCGACGCGCTCGCTCCCGCGGCAGGCCTCGCGGCCCTGGCACGTGCCGCCGCGTCGCGTCGTGCCGGAACCCTCGTCCGAGGCGCGGCGATTCCATCGGTGGCGGCGCTCATTTTCGTGCTGATCATGCTGCCGCGCCTCCGCGTCTACGCGACGTACGCCGAATTCCACGGCGACTTCGGGACCGAGCCGATCACCGGGAGCCCGGCGGGCTATGCGTTGATCTGGATGACCGCCGTCGTTGCCGGAGCGTCGGCGTGGACCGTCCGGCTCTTGCGGCGCCTCGCCGAAGCGTCGAACGCGAATTGACGTCCCGGGCCGCGCGACGCACGTTCGAGATCTCATGAGTTCCGAACAGAAAGAGTTGGAGTCGCTGGCGGCCTCGGTCGTGGAGCGTGCGCGGCGTGCCTCTCTCGACGTCGCGGAAGCCAAGGCCTACGCGGGGTGGGAGCTCACCGTGCGCGTCCGCCTCGGCGAACCGGAGCTCGTCCAGGAAGCGGGAAGCCGCGGCATCGCACTCCGCGTCATGAAGGGCGGCCGCGTCGCGCTGACGTCGACCAGCGACCTCACTCCGGCGGGCCTCGAGCGACTCATCACCGACGCGACCGAGCTCGTCGAGCTGTCCGAAGTGGATACGTTCGCCGGACCGGCGCGCACCGAGTTGCTCTCGAAGCCGCCGTACGTCGACCTCGACCTCTACGACGAATCGGTGGTGAATATCGACGCCGATCGAGCGCTCGCCATCGCCGTGCGCGCCGAGAAGGCGGCGCTCGGCCACGACCCGCGGATCACGCTCAGCGAGGGCGCGACGTTCTCGCGCGTGACGAGCACCAGCGCGCTCGTGCTCTCGAGCGGATTTTCCGGCGTGACGCGCGGCTCGTACGCGTCGCTCTCCGTCGCGCCGGTCGCGGTCGACACCGGCGACAAGCGGCGGCGCGGCCACTACTGGACGGCGCGCCGTCACTTCTCCGAGCTCGAGTCGCCCGAAGCCGTCGGCATCGAAGCCGCGCGACGTACCTTGCGCCAGCTTGGACCGCGCAAGGTCCCGACCTGCGAAGCGCCCGTCGTATTTTCCGAAGACATGGCCCGCGGGCTGGTCGGAACGTTCGCTGGGTGCATCCTCGGCGGCGCGATCTGGCGCAAATCGAGCTACCTCGCCGAGCGCGAAGGGACGACCGTAGCGAGCGAGCGCGTCAACATGGTCGACGACCCGCTCGTGCCGCGCGGGCCTGGTTCGCGCGCGTTCGACGGCGAAGGGCTCCTCGCGCGAAAAAACGTCGTCGTGGAAAACGGCGTGCTCCGCACCTTCTTGCTCGATTCGTACAGCGGCAGAAAGCTCGGCCGCGAATCGACCGGCAACGCCGCGCGCGGGGGCGCATCGGTGTCCGCCTCCACGACGAACTTCGTTCTCGAAGCCGGCACGATGAGCCACGACGAGCTCGTCCGTTCGACGCCACGCGGCCTGTACGTCACCGACATGATGGGGTTCGGCTTCAATGCCATCACCGGCGACTATTCTCGCGGCGCGCAGGGCTTCTGGATCGAGAACGGCGAGCTGGCGTTCCCGGTGAGCGAGCTCACCGTTTCGTCGAACCTCGACACGATGCTGAAGGGCATCGACGCCATCGCGAACGATCTGTCATTGAAGACCTCCGTCGCGTCCCCGACGTTCCGCGTCGCGTCGATGACGATCGGCGGCTCTTGACGACCTCCGCTCAAATCTCCGTGGGCCGCCTCGCCTGGTGACCGGTCGCTAGATCCCACGCGCCGAGCGCCATGCACCGCGCCTTCTCACGCCGATCCGGCTCGAGAGCGAGCGTGGCGGCGAGCCTGAAGCAGAGGCTCGCTAACCGCGCTGCAGCCCAGGTGGGTTCTTCGCGCGCGTACTCGAGCGCCACGCCGATGCGGTTGCGAACGATGTAGTACCAGCGAAACGGTGGATAGTTCAGGGTGAGGACCGGAAGCCCGAGAACCGAGTGGTCGATACGGTTGCCTATGGCGTGCGCAAGGAGCGGGTCAACCGCGAGCAGCACCAGGTACCCGAGCTTTCGCGCACGGAGCGAGTACTCGTGGTCGACGCTGTCGATGAACAGGTCTTCGCGGAACGGACCGATTTCGTCGAACACGCGGATCGGTAAGAGCGTCCCCGACGTGATCACCGTCTTTCGTTCCACGAACGCCGGGCTCATCGAGGCGGCGGCGCGCACGTAGGATTCGCCGGAGTTCACGTCCACGTGGTTCGTCCCGAGCATGCCGAGCCGCTCGAGGTCCGGCCCGAGCTCTCGGCAAATTTGCGCGAGGTTCTCGACTAGCCCAGGGAGCGCGCGTGAGTCCTGATCGAACAGGATGACCCACTCGAAGCCGAACGCCGTCGCCTCGCGCACGCCGGTGTTCAGCGCGGCGGCCACGCCTCGATTTTCGCCCGATTCGACGAGGGTAACGTGACCGTCAGCCGCGAGCGCGCGCAGCATCGCGATCTCGGCGGGGCCCGATGCATTGTCGACCACGACGATGCTGCCGACCTCGGATGCGAGCGCGCGCATGCGATCGGGAAACGCCGCGTCCGGGTGATACGTCACTACGATTGCGCACACCGTCGCTCGCGCGGGCGGCGTCAGGGGCGAATGCGCCGTCACCGCTCGAGCTTTCCCGTCTTGCCGGCGACGCCGTCGCGGATCGCGCGTGCCACGAGCTTCATTTTTTCCAACTTGTGGTCTTCGAGCGCCACCGCGTAGAGCGTGCGCTTCGCGAGATTGCGGACGGCTCTCGCCGACCATCCGAGGTCACGACGGAAATTTTCGCGAACCATCACGATGCCGTTTCGCACGATGTAGTAATGCCGCCACGGGGCATAGTTGTAGACGACCACTTCGCCGAACGGCAGGCGCCACCGCTTCGCGCGCCCGGTCTGGTGGAGCATCACGGGCTTCGTCGCGATCACGACGCGGTAACCCGAACGACCCGCGCGCCGGCAGTACTCGTTGTCGACGAAGTACATGAAAAAATCATCGCGAAACGGGCCGATGCGGGTGAACGCTTGCACCGACTGCAAGCTGCCCGACGTGATGACTTCGCCGACCTCGACCCACGGAGCGGTCGTGGCGCGAATGCCGGCCGTTCCCGTCGTTCCGGTCGACGATTCGTCGAAGTTCGCGCCGATGACGGCAAGCGCGTCGCGAAACGGACAATCGGCGTACACGCCGAGCAACGTCGTCAGCAAGTCGTCGTACACCCGAGCGTCCTGGTCGAGCGTAACCACCCACTCGAAGCCGCGTTCGCGCGCCCGCTCGAAACCGCGATTCAGCGCGGCGGCGATTCCGCGGTTTTCGCCGAGGCGCAAGACCTCGACGCGGGGGTCCACTCCGAGCGCATCGAGCGTCGCCATCTGGTGCACCGAGCCGTCATCGACGACGATCACGCGCCCCATCTGCGCGAGCACCTTCGCGAGCCGCGTGGAGAGCTCCCGATCGGGCTCGTGGGTGATCACGAGCGCGCACACGTTGTCGGCGTTCGGCGGCGGCCCGCCGCGGACCTCGTCCACGCCGGCCGGCGGCCCGCCGTGAGCAGCGCTTACCGTCGCCGTTTCGGCCATGTGATGCACGACGTGCCGCTTCACCTCGCGCCGGTCGTCGTAGTGGGCGAAGATCGCGAGGCGCTTCATGGTTGCCGCGACGGACGAATGCCCGGACCGTAGCCTCTGCCGGATCGATATTCAAGCGCATGAGGGCGGCGAACGGCGCTCGAATCGCGGCGTTTCGAGCGACATTTTCACCGCGCCGCGAGCTCGTTCGCCCAGCCGGGAGATGCGCCCTCACCGCCGTGCAGGCCGAACGAATCCGGGTCGTCGTCGAGCGCGGACGGCGAGCGACGCGCGACGCTCACTCCGGGCGTCGGCGCGGCGATCGCTGGGAACACGGAGCGCGCCGTGCCGTCCGGTGAACGAAGGGTCAACGTCTCGCCCTCGTTCGAAAGGCCACTTTTCCCAAGACTCGCGACGCGAAGGAGCGGCGTGCCGCGAGCGGGCACGACGTCGCGCGACTCCGTTGCGTCGAAGGCGTTCGTGACGACCAGCGCGAACGCGCCGGGAGCGAGCGTCGCGGCGGGAAGCGACGTCGTGCCGTGTCCGTCGTCGAGCGTCCAGCCCCCGACGTCGACCGGCGCTTCGCCGTCGTTCGTGAGCTCGACCCACTCCTGCGCTGGCTCGGGACCTACCGGATTGGCGAGCACTTCGTTGATCACGACGTGCGGCATCGCGCTCGCCGTGTCGACCGCCGCCGAAAACGGCGTTTCGCGACCCGACAGGTCCATCACGGTGCCCTGCAACACGACGTGCGACGACGGGGCGAGACCGGTCACCACGAAGCGGCCGCCGGCCGGCGCCGGGACGACCGCGGCGCCGGCGAGCACCGTCCACAAAAGCGGCGCCGACGCCGAATGAATGATGACGCGATCGTCCAGAGCGCGGACGCAACCCGGCGTGAGCGTCTGCTCGGTGGCGTCGCACGACGCGGGCGTGATGGCCCCGACGGCATCGGCGAACGCGACGGGCGCGGGATCGATCGACGTTCCGTGGACGATCGGCGGCGGCACCGCGAACGCGGGACCCATCGGCACTTCGACGTCGAAGTGCAGGCACCGCTCGGCGACGTCGCCCGCCGCACCCACGCCGGGCTCCGCGACGGCGCTCGCGTCCGCAGGGTCGAACACCACGCTTTCGCGAATCATCGGCGAGTCGAGGGCGCCGCAGAACACCGTGCGCCCGCCGCCCGCCGTGGCACCGATGGGCGGCCATAGCCGCGCAGCGAACGGCGCGGGTTCTGCGCCCGCTGCCGCGACGACGAACGAACCGAGCGCGCCGCGCCCGAGCGCCGCGACACCGTACGTCGCGCCGGCCGCGAGCTCGACCGACGGCGCGAGCACGAGGTCGCCCAAATCCGCATCGGCGGCATCGCGCCACGATATGGACGGGACGCGCCGCGCGGCGAGCGCGTCAGGAATGACGTCGCTGGCGACCTTGGCGCTGTAATACGCGTCGACGGTGCCCTGAAACAGCGCGAGCGCACTCGGATCGACGTCCACGCCGACAACGTGCACCCGAACGACCGACGGCGATTGGTCGAGGGGAGCGGCGGGCTCGAGCGTCAACACCGGGGCCGTGCCGCGGGGCGCCGACGGCGCGCCGCACGCAGGCACGAGCCCAAGCACGAACCCGAGGACCGCCAGCCTCTGCATCCGAACGATGATTCGGTCGGCGAGCGCCGGGGTTGCGTCCGATCGCCGTTCTCGCGCGTTCTTGCTAACGTGGTCCAAGGATGGTGCCGGACGACATCAAGCGGTTGCGCGACGAACTGTCGCTCTCACTCGGCGAGCTGGCCGATGCCGTGGGGACCGACGTGCGCACGGTGCTCGCGTGGGAATCGGGCGATTTGTTTCCGACGAAGCGCCATTCGGTGCGCCTCGTCGCGCTCCGCGAAGCGGGCCCGCAACCGAAGCCGAAAAAAAAGCCGCGCGCGCCGGCCCCCGATCCTCTCGCCGATCCGCGTCTCTGGGCCGTCGTCAGAAAGCTGGTCGCGCACCCCGACTTTCTCGACCGCGCCGAACAACTCGCCGTGGAATACGAAGATCCGGCGGGCTAGTGCGAGAGAAAAGAGTGGACGAGTCGAACGTGTACTTCGCAGGGGAATTTCGATGCCCTCCCCCATGCGGAGGCGTCGAGATTCCCATCGCTTCGATGGCCTCGTCCTACTAGTAAGCGCTTCAAATCCGCACCAACCACCCCTGCCTCGGCTTTTATTTTGGGGGCACCCGGCTCGGCGCGTGCGGCAGAGACATGGGGCGTGGACGGCCGGCGCGCGCGCCGTTTCGAGCGCACTCGCGCGTGACCGCGTCTCTTTTTCGAAAGAGCGGCGTCAGGGAGCGTACGCGCCAAAGGCCGACGCGGCGGCATTGCCCGGGTGGTAGTCGCCCGCGGCGGCGTTCGCGAACGACGGATCGCCGGTGATTTGGCCGGCTGCGACGCAGTTGCCCGCGGCGCCGGCTGGAACGGCGCCGTGCACGAAGCTCACCCCGATGCCGAAACCGAGCGACGCGGCGTCGTAGCAGTCGTTGATGAGCAGGTTCCCGACGTTGAAGAGGAGCGCCTTCGTCGTCGTTCCGGCGCCGCCGCCCGCGGAGTCGATGTTGATCTCCGAGCGGCTCGCGGACGTGGAACCCGCGCCGTTCGAATCGAACGTCGAATGGTCGACGAGGACGCCGCTCTCGACGCCGCCGACGAAGCGAATGCCGGAGTAGTAATTGTGGTCGAAAATGTCGCGCGAGAGCGTCACGTTTTTGATCGTGCCGGTGCCCGCCGCGTTGATGACCACGCCGTCTTCGTAGTCGGCGTGACCGTTGCCCGTGATGCGCGACCGTTCGACCACGACGGTGTCGAGCGTGCCGTAGGCGCCGCTCGCTGTGTACATCTGGATCCCGCGCGACGAATTTCCGGACACGACGCTGTTTCGAATCGTGATGTGGCTGCCGCTCGCGAGGTAAATGCCGTGGTCTTCGTGGCCGCCGCCGCCACAATGCCCGAACTTCTCGATGAGACAAGAATCGACCAGCACGTTGGTCGTTCCGTTGGTTTCGATATGACCGCCCATGAGCCCGGTGTTGCAATCGCCGGTGAACGTCACGTGATCGACGGAGATGTTCCGGCCGTTGCTCAGGTTCAAGGTGTTGAACGCGCCGCTCGCCGAGTAACCGGTGAGATCGAACGTCAGGTTGGCGATGGTGACGTCGCTGACGCCGTCCTCGACGTTGCCGCGCCCGTGAATGACCACACCTTGCCGGCTCTCGCCGACGAAGAGCCGCCGCGTGCGGCCCGGCTCGCCGCCCTTCAATACGTAGAACACCACGCCGCTTTGCGTGTAGTCGCCGTTTTCGAGGAAGTAACACGTCGCCGGCGCGTCGTTCGCGTACGCGTCTTCCCCGCGCGCGGCCGCCGCGAGCTCGTCCGCCGTTTGAATGACGACCTTCGGCATTCCGTCGGGGCACGCTCCCGGCGAATCGGTCCACGTCGCGATCGCATCCGGCGGAGTTCCGGCATCGCCGCTCGGGTTCGGCGCGCCGCCACTCGACGCACCGCTCCCGCCCGCGTTCGCGCCGCCACTCGCAGACGGGGTGCCGCCGGTATTCGGCGCCCCGCCGTTCGACCCGCCAGCGCTGCTCGTCGCGCCGCCATTGGACGACGTCGCGCCACCGGCATCCGACGGAGCGCCGCCGGTGTTCGGCGCTCCGCTGTCGGTCGCGCCGCCTCCGGCGGGCACTCCGGACGAGCTGCATCCCGTCACCGCGATGCACATTCCGACGATCGAACGGACGACGACGCGCTGCATAAGGCCCTTTCCGAATCACACAGCATCGCAGGGTGTGGGCCGACCGAGAAGCCCCGTTCCGCGGGTTCTCCTTGACGGCCTGAACGTCGAACGTCATCACTTCGGGGCGAATGCTGAAGCTCTACTACGCGCCCAACGCGTGCTCGCTTTCCCCACACATCGCACTTCGCGAGGCGGGCTTGCCCTTCGAGCTCGTCCGCGTCGATTTCATGCGCGGCCGCGCGCTCCCCGACGGCAGCGATTTCACGGCGGTGAATCCGAAAGGGTACGTCCCGGCGCTCCGCCTCGAGGACGGCGAAGTGCTCACCGAAGGCGCGGTCATGGTCCAGTACATCGCGGATTTGAAGCCGGAGTCGGGGCTCGCGCCGCCGCCCGGGACGTTCGCTCGGGTCCGCTTGCAGGAATGGCTGAACTTCATCGCGACTGAGCTGCACAAGGGCATCGCGCCGTTATTTTCGCCGCTC
Source organism: Polyangiaceae bacterium (assembly GCA_036271175.1). Classification (GTDB taxonomy): domain Bacteria; phylum Myxococcota_A; class Polyangia; order Polyangiales; family Polyangiaceae; genus DASZVB01. The sequence continues at coordinate 9,856 of DATBBD010000461.1, forward strand.
GCGTCCGAGGAATACAAGAACACCGTCATCGACAAGGTGAGCGGTCGATACGCGTACATGGCCCACGCGCTCGGCGACGCGCCGTACCTGTTCGGCGGGCGTTTCACGATCGTCGACGGATATGCATTCTACGTGATGCGCACCTGGATCCGCATCGTGAAGCGGCCGCTTCCGGGCGCGCTCCCCGATTACTTCGCGCGGCTCTTGGAGCGCCCGGCGATTCACGCCGCACTCGAGGCCGAAGGCATCCACTGAGGCCGAAGAGCGAGTGAGATCATGTGCCGGAACATCAAGACCTTGTTCAACTTCGCACCGCCGGCGACGGATGAAGAAGTCCACGCGGCGTCGGTGCAGTTCGTCCGAAAACTGAGCGGGTTCACTCACCCGTCGAAGGCGAACGAAGCGGCGTTTCTCCGTTCGGTGGACCAGATCGCGAAGGTCGCGCGGAAGTTGGTCGACTCGCTCGAGACCGAGGCCGCGCCCAAATCTCGCGAAGTGGAGGCGCTGAAAGCGAAAGAGCGGTCGGCGAAACGGTTCGGGACGCCGGAGCGCCGTCCGGCCGCTCGCGCGGGGAGTCACGCTCGCGCCAAGGCGTAGCCGACTTTTTCCGGGTTTTTATCGAATCGCGTGAACCTGGCCGCGCTCCGGCGCTATGTTTGCAGCCGACCGGGAGCACCCCATGACGGAATCACCGAACGAACGACGCGCCCATTTCCACCAGATGACGGAGGGAACCGAGGACGATTGGATGATCATCTTCGGCAATGCGCTGGCTTTCAACAAGGCGTTGCCCGACCGAGTGCTCGCGCATCTGCGGCTCCTTCACGGTGACTTCGGCGGGTTCGCGGTCGACCGGCTCGAACACAGCCTGCAAACGGCGACCCGCGCCCATCGCGACGGCCGCGACGAGGAGTACGTCGTCTGCGCCCTGCTCCACGATATCGGCGATACGCTCGGCTCGATGAACCACGCCGACATCGGCGCGGCGATCCTGAAGCCGTTCGTCTCGGAGCAAAACCAGTTCATGCTCGAGAGGCACGGCATCTTCCAGGGCTACTACTTCTTCCAGTTCCTCGGGCTCGACCGGAATCTCAGGGACAAGTTCAAGGACCATCCGTGGTTCGGGTATACCGAGGAGTTCTGCGCGAAGTACGACCAGAACTCGTTCGAGCCGGACTACGACACGATGCCGCTCGAGGCGTTCGAGCCGATGGTGCGCAACGTGATGGCTCGGCCGAAGCGCTCCATCTACATGAGCGACAATCCGTAAGGGCGACGCGGTGTCCGGGGTCGGACACCGCCGTCGCGAGTCGGCTTAGTTCGGGGCTGCCGACACGGGGCGAGGCTCAGTCCTCGTCTTCCTTGTCGTCCTCGTCGTCCTCGTCGTCATCGTCGTCGTCGTCATCATCGTCGTCCTCGTCTTCGTCGTCGTCATCATCGTCGCCGAGGATGTCTTTCGGATCTTTGAAGCCAGGCTCGAGCATGCTGTCGCGGGGAAGGTCGTCATCGCCTTCCTCGTCCAGGTGTTCCTTCGAGACGGCCTTTTCCTTTTCGAAGTCGCGACTCATCTTGCCTTCCTCGTCCGCGCTTTCCGGACCTTCTGCATCGGGGTCTTCTTCAGAACGGGCGGCAAATTCCCCGCCCGAGCGCTCCGCCACGCTCGCCGCCGCAGCGGCGAGATCGATCGGCCCTTCTGGTGCATCTTCGCCGAGCTTCTGCTCGAAGCGTCTCCGTGAGTCGTCCGAGAGCTCGGTGAATTCCTTCAAGGTCGGGAGATCCTGGAGTGAGTGCATGTTGAAGAGCTCGAGGAATGCGGAGGTGGTGCCGTAAAGCATGGGTCGTCCTGGCTCGTCTTTCTTGCCGAGAATCTTGATGAGGTCGCGCTCGAGAAGACCCTTGAGCACCGGGCCGGAATCGACCCCGCGAATGTCATCCACCTCGGGCCGGGTGATGGGCTGACGATACGCGACGATGGCCAGCGTTTCGAGCTGGGCTCGCGAAAGACGCACCGGTCGTTGCGCGAGGTGACCGCGCACGTACGTCGAAAATTCCGCGCTCGAACGGAAACAGTAGCCCCCCGAGACTTCGTGGATGCGGATGCCGCGGGTCGAATATTCGGTGACGAGCTCGGTGACGAGCTCCGCCGTCCGTTTCCGGTCGATCTTCGCGGCGCGAGCCAGATCCTTCAGCGGCATCGGGCTCTCGGCGACGAAGAGCAACGCCTCGAGGATGCCCTTCAAAAATCGCCGCGTCTCTTCGCTGTCGTCGGCGCGAAGCTCCGCCGCGCTCGACGTCGATTCGTCGGCGCTCGCCGGATGCTCTTCGCCGTCTTCCGTCTGCGGCTCCACTTCGGCGTCTTCGACGTTCGAAGACTCGGTCGCGGGCTCTTCTTCTATCTCGATGTTCATGGATCGGGGCTACTCGCTGGCGAAGGCTCTTCCTCGGCGTCGTCTTGCACCGCGAGCTCGATGCGGATCATGCTGTAAGGCGTTTCTTGAGAAATCCGGGTGAGCTTGAGGCGAGTCATCTCGAGAAGCGCCAGAAACGTGATGATCACGTCGCCGCGGGTGCGAGCCCCGGCGAACAGATCGTCGAAATTCACGAGAGGACGCGCGCGCAGCACGTCGCTGAGCTCGCTGATGCGCTCGGTGATGCTGATCCGGTCGAAGTCGATCTGGTGCTCTTGGACGCGCGACACGCGCTTGAGCACCGCCTCGAACGCGTCGAGCAGCTTGAAGAGCCCCATCTGAGCGAGCGGCGCGGGACCTTCTTCGATCGTCTCCGACGTGCCGCCCGAAAAGACGTCACGGCCGAGGACGGCGCGCTCGCCGAGCTGCTCGGCCGCCAGGCGGTATTTTTGGTACTCGAGGAGCCGCCGGACGAGCTCGGCGCGAGGATCCTCTTCTTCTTCGACGTCGGCGTCGGGATCTTCCGGCGGCGTCGGCAAGAGCATCCGCGATTTGACGTGCGCGAGCGTCGCCGCCATCACGAGATACTCGCTCGCGATGTCGATGTTCAGCTGCTCCATCATCAGGATGTATTCGACGTACTTCTCGGTGACGAAGCCGATCGGGATGTCGAGGATGTCGAGCTCGTGCTTCTGGATGAGATGAAGCAAGAGATCGAGCGGCCCTTCGAAGGTCGGGAGCTTGACGTCGTAGGTCGGCCCGCGGTCGAGATTCACGGTCTCCGCGCGCGGAGCCGGCGCCGCTTTGCCGGGCGCGCGCGTCGCCGCAACGCCGGGCCCGGCGTGCACCGGCCCTTCCGGGCCGTTCCGCTCCGGATCGACCTCGGGCTCGGAACCCCGCTCACCCATCAGGCGAGCCCCACGTCGATTCCGAAGAGCGATTGCAACGCGGCGCCGAGGATGCTCACCGGCCAAAAGAAGAGCATCCTGAGCTGCCGGACGTTCAAGACGACCAGCATGATGAAGAACGAGTAGGGCGCGATCGCAGCCTGGAAGTCGTCGAGGCTCCGCGGCAAAAGGCGCGATCCGTCGAGCGGCGGAAGCGGAATCAAGTTCAGCACGAACAGGCCGAGGTTCACGTTCACCATCGCGCGGCAGAGGATGGCGAACGAGTTGGTCGCCCCCGGCGCGAGAATGGCGCCAGGGTTTTCGTGCACGAGCCCGGCGAGGACCGTCATGGCTACGACTGCCAGGAACAAATTCGAAAGCGGCCCGGCCGCAGCCACCAAGCGGTGGCCGGCGTGTTGCGAGATCTTGCGGGTGTAGTTCGCCGGGTTCGTCTCGACCGGCCGAGCCCAACCGATGAACGGAATGCCGCCCGCGACGATGGCGATAATTGGGATGAGGAAGGTGCCCCAAATGTCGTAATGGGCGAGCGGCGACAGGGTCAGGCGACCTTGTCGCTCGGGCGTATCGTCCCCGAGGCGCGTCGCGACGAACGCGTGCGCGAACTCGTGCACCGTCAACGAGAGCAGCATCGTGACGAGGTAGAGAACG
>DATBBD010000462.1:0-14478 GCA_036271175.1 Polyangiaceae bacterium
GAAACCCTGGAGCATGACGTCGCGCGGATCGCTCCTCTTGAACGCACTCCCCCAATCGTCGGGCGCGCCGTCGAGAGGCACCTCGGTCACCGACGACGTCGTCTTTAGATCGGACCCGCTCGAGTCCATGAACCGGACGACGAACAGGCTCTTCTCGTCGGGTGAGAGCGCGAGCCCCGCCGTGAAGCCTCCGACGTCGATCGGCCGATGTGGCGTGAGCCGCCCTGTTAGGGGATTGATGGCGAACGGCAAGACGTACCCGGAGAGCCCGCTGGACGCGAAGAGGTAATTGTCCTGTTGCCTCTTGGTGATCGCGAGCCCGAACGCGCCGTCGTGCGGGAGCGTCCCGTCGGCGCAGACCGCGGGCGTTCCGGCAGCCTTCTTGACCGTGCCGGACCACCAGAGGTCGCTCGACGAGGGGCCCTGGATCTGGGTATTCGTGTCGAGATTGACGACGTGAATGCCGCGCGGCGGGAACTTTGCGGGAGGTTCGTCGGAATCCGTGCCGCTATCGCCACGCGGCCCACAGCGGAACATGTCCTGACCACCCCCGTAGCGCGCATCCGCGACGTAGACGACGTCGAGCACCGGATGCGCGACCATGTCGACGGGATGTCCGAGATGCAAGCCTGGTATCGCTCCCGCGTCGGGGAGTAAGCGACCACTCGGGAGGACACGACCGCCATCCACGACGGTATTCGTCGTCACCATCGACCCGTCGTGTGGCCCCGCGTCCAGCACACAAAGGCTCGGCAGTTCCACTTCGGAGCCGCGGCAGCCGCTCACCGCGGCAGCCAGCACGAATGCCAGGCCACGCGCCCTCGCCATTCAGCTTCGAGTAGTCGAACGACCTCGACCTCACAAGACCGAAGGATTGACCATTCTCGATGCTTCGAGGTTCGTGATACGCGTCCCTGCCAGGGGAAAAACCATCCGCTTCCACAGCTCGCTCCAGATTGGGTGGTGTTCGACGGTCTGCCTCGTATGGCTCGGGGTGGCGCAGCCCGTTGCGCACGCTCAGCCGCTCGGCAACGGATTCGACCTCGAACGATTCGCGCCTACACCTGCGGGCGATCGATTCGACTACGTTTTCGAGCCGCTAATCCGCGACGAGCGATGCACCGCGATCAGCTGTATGGGTGCGCTGACCAGTCGCCTCGTCATAGCGAGCGATCCGCTTACGCTGGTCTTGCCCGCGCCCCAGGGGAACACGAGCGTCTCCGCGAGCACCGTTCGATTGCACTGGGGAGCGGAGTTTTCGGTATTCAGGTTTCTGCAGTTCTCGGTGGACGTTCCCGTCATCCTGTATCAGGGCGATCTCTCGATCTTGCCCGACGGCTTTCAGACTCCGGCGGGGGGAACCCGCGTCGGTGCGTCGCCGAGCGCGTTCGACATCGGCGACGTGCGGTTTGGAGCACGCGTCGCTTGTAACCCCCACGACGACCTCTGGAGCTTTGGGGTGCAGCTCCTTGGAGCGGTGCCCACCGGAGACCATGAACGTCTCGCGGGAGACCCGAGCGCCCGGTTCGAGAGCCTCGCCATGGTCGAGTTCGGCAAGCGCCTCCGCACGCCCGTGGTCATCACTGCGGACGCGGGCCTCGAGCTCCGCGGCACGGTGACCTTGGCGAACGACGCCGTGATCGGTTCGGGCTTCGAAGGCGGACTCGCCGCCGCTATTTCGCTTCCGCATCACCCGCAGTACGAGCTCGTCATCGAGGGGCGGGTCGACGGACTCACTCCCTGGCACGCGCTCAGTCACGCCAACACCGGTGGTATGTTCTCGTTAGGTCCGCGAATCCTCTTCGATGACGATCGGATGTGGCTCCAGGCGGAGATGGGCGGAGGCTACGGCGGCCCAGGCGTTTCGGAGAGCACCGGAACCATCAGCTTCACGTTCGAGCCGTGGATTCCACCGGCGCCGACGAAATAGAGGCACGCGATGCGACGACTCGCGGCGGCATGTTGTTTGATCGCGCTCGCCCCGAGAGTGGCGCTGGCGGCGCAGCCAGTTTCCCCTTCGCCCGATTCCGAGACGGCCAATGAAGACACGCGGGAGCGGCAGCCGGCGTTCGGCGGGAACGACTCGCGGCACCTGCTGGTCTACCCGACCTTCGTTCCCTCGACGCTAGTTCTCACTTACGCCGGGCTCCGCCTCGGAGCGGCCTATGACTGGAGCAACTATCGACCCTTCGCGAGCTCGACCGGCAACACGTACAGTCACCTCGCCGCAACGGGCGGCATCGATGTCTCGAAGGTTCTGATCAATCAATACGTGGCGATGCTGTTCAGCGCCACCGGCACGGTCCACGCCGGCGTCAACGCGGGAACCTTCGTCGCCGACGGAGCCAACTTCGGCGGGGGGTTCGACTTCGGCGCCGCGTTCGGCGGCTGGCTAGGGTCACGCCGGCGCGCGAACGGCGACACCGAGTACTCGACGCGAGTACGAGCAGCCAACCGACTCGGCGGAGTCATCAAGGTGGGTCAGACCTACGGAACCTCGGTGCTCCTCTTGAGAGCTCTTTCGGTGGTGAACGCCAACCTGCTCAACGAGCAGGTCGACAAGGTCACGGACCTTTTCGGGCCGGCTGCGGGCACGCTCTTCGTCCCGTTCGTCGAAGACCACGCGCGAGCGGATTTCGGCTGGGCATTCGTGCCGCTCTCCTGGTTCTCGCTCCAGAGTTCGGTCGGCGTGGAGCACGTGCACCGCTATTATCGAGCAATCGCAACGCCGGGCAGCGGAGAACTGTCCGGGCTCGACGTCGACCAGTTCACCTGGGCGCGCCTCGGCATCGCTGCGGAGTTCATGCCCCCGATCCACATGTCGTTCGTCCTCGAGTACCAAGGGTCCACCTCCGAGGTGCGCGTCGGGAGCGTCGAGCAAGCGCTCGACGGACAGGGCGAGAAGCTGCGAATATTTTCGCAGCTCGTCGCGGCGAGCGCTCACTTCACGGACCCCCATCGCTCCGACCTCGACGCCGCGATCACCATTTTCCTCGACTCGAACCCCCTTACGGCGTTGAGCGACGCGATCGGTTTCGGTTACCACGGCGCCGTCACCGAGCTCGGCGTCCAGCTCTCGGCGCGCTACATCTGGTAGTAGGCAGTCGGCTGGCGCCGACGAACAAATGACTATCACGCGTCGTTTGACTCGCCGGCCAGTCAACCGCTATTGGGTTGCGAGCACCAAGGGGATTTGGGTCCAGCAATGGGTTGCTCGTACCCGTGACAGCATGGTTGCGTCTCGCCGGTACCTAACCAAGAGGATACCAGGGTTGGCTCGCATCATCATCGACGCGGAGATCGTTCGGTTCGGTTGCGATCTCACCCTGCGTCGAGTGGGCTCGGCCGCACGAGCGTTCCTGATTGCCTTGACGTTGTTCGTCTGGCAGACGCCGGCGCGCGCCGCGGCCTCTTCGTCGAATGAGCCCTTGAGCACGGCCGAGGTCGCCACCATCGGAGCCGTGAAAGTGGCGGACATGGTCATCTCCGGGCAGCCCCTCGGCGACGTCATGATTCCCGACACTACGATGCCGGGTCACCAAATTAGGCTAAGTGAAACGGTCGTCGGTAAGGCCGCCATCAGTCAGATCACGCTTTTTGGCAGGTACGACTACCTCGACTTGGCCGGAAAAATGACCGCTGGCAAGGCGCTCAAGGACTCTTGGTTTTCTCATGTGAAGCTGTCGGACATTGCCATTGGCACCCAGTCACTCGACAAGCTCCTCGGCTATCCGAGCAGCACTTCGTTGCAAGATCTACGGCTCGGGTCGATCACCGCCGGAGTCGTGAAGCTCGAGGATCTCCAGATCCCGAAGCCCGCCGATACTGCGCCGACCAAGAACGCCACGGGGTGCGCCACTCGCTCGGACGGAAGCCAGGCCCGCCATTGCATCTTCGGCGGAGCATTTCTTGCGGCACTTTCGCTCACGCTCGCCGGTTCCGGCGACGACCATGCGGGACAGACGTCGCACCAGATCGCGTCTCTGGTCGTCCCGACGATAGGCTATCGATGGATGCTCTTGGACGATTTCGCGCTCGATCTGGGCACCTTTACGACATTGCGCACCGTGAGCACGAAGATCTCGACGGATCTTGCAGCTTCACCGGATGGTCCGGTCAACACCGCGTGCAACAAGAATGCCTCTCGTTTCGAGGCGGCGTTGCCTTGCGAGGGCAACGCGACGTTGAGTCCCTACGTGGCGTTCTATTTGGGTCTAAGCGCCGTGGCAACCAAGAATCTCGGGATCGCCATGGTCGGTCTCACCGCGGGACTTGCCCACACGAACGGCGACACGAGCGCACACCCCTTCTACGGCCTGCTCGTCACTGCTGGATCGGCCTACGTAACCTACCCAGCCTGGTAAGAAACCATGCCGAAGCCGAATAACGGTTCTCAACTCAGCCGACAGACAGCCACGATCGCCCTAGTTACGCTGGCGGGGGCGCTTTTCTCTTGGAGTTGCGACGATGGCGTCAGTTGCGAAAGCGCGAGCGCGTCGATGCGAGAGTCCATCCGCGAGGTCTGCGACGAAATTGAATTCTCAAGAATGCCGTTCTGCAAGGTATGCGTCGCAAACGACTACTACTCAATCGACGACCACTGCACCTGCGCACCCCTGGCATTCAACGCGGGCAATTGTTTCTACGCGCGGCTCAAGTCGGCGAAGCCAAATGTAGAGGTCGCCATCGCGAACGCCTGCCTCACGCCGAAGCTCCCCTGCTACGATCCCAGCTCGGACGAAATCTGTAAGTCGGACGCTGGCGCAGCGAATACGGGAGGCAACAGTTCGAACCCCGACGCGTCGCCCGAAACCGGCGGCGTCGATGGTTCTGCGCACTCCGGTGGCGGGACTGCCGGCGGCGGAGGGACGACGGGCCGCGACGGCGGAGGCACTTCAACAGGCGGCCTCGATGCGGCGGCTGCCTCCGGCAGTGGAGGGGCTTCCACAGGAGGCGTGAAAGACGCCTCGATGGATACGGCCGGTTGATCGCCGCCCATCGAAGCCCCGTTTCCGACCACCGTAATTGCCAAACGCGGTTGCACTGCCCTCGAGCTTGAACGACGGCGCGCTCGACGTCGGAGGTATGCCTAAGGTCGGCCGCCGTCGGGCGGCGGTGGGAACCGGGGTCCGGTGCCGCCGTCGGGCCGCGCGGGTTCCGGGCAATCCCACGCCCCACCGGTACATGTGCACGCGGCGGCGTTGCGCCGACCACCGTACGAACAACTCGTTCCGTCTGGAGCCGTACACGCAGAAGCATTTTGCGGCCGAGTTCTAGGGCAACTCATCGGCGCGGTGGTCTGACAACGCCAGTTGCCGTTGAAGCAGAAACACGCTTGATCGGTGTAAGTGCACCGCGCAATCCCTTGACCGCACGTCGCGTCGGCCGCGGGCGCCGTTGCAGGACAGCTCGGTCCGCCGTCGGCTGGGAAACCCGGGAAGGCGCCTCCGCCGAACGCGCCCCCGTTTCCGGCAGGGCCGCCGATGCCACCCGATCCCGTACCTCCGCTCGCGCCGGATCCGCCGACGCCGACGATGCCGTCGCCACCGACGCCGACGATGCCGTCACCGCCGACACCGACGGTCCCGCCAACGCCGACGATGCCATCGCCGCCTGCGGACGATCCTCCCGTTCCGCCGACGAACCCACCGGTTCCCGAGGCAATTCCATCGTTACTGCTTTGAGAGCCGCATCCGAACATGAGCCCAATGCCCGCGGCAACCGCCGCGCTTCGCGTCAATGAATGCAACATGAGAGACCTTCCGCGTCGATGGACACGCACAGCGATGTTCACACTGCACCCGTCGCGTACAGACCCTCAAGTCACCGGCCGGTGCGACGGGCAGGCAATATCTTCCCGGAATTTTTCGACGACTCCTTCGCGAGACGACTCGGCGTCTCATGGAGGAGAACGGAGCAGCACGTTGCTCGCCGAGGTCGCCGAGCATCACCCTCGGAGCGGCTCGTCGTCGGATGGAATCGCCACACCGCGACGACGCCGAGAGCGACGAACGCGATCATCACGGCTACCCGAGCCACCACGAATGGCGGTTCCGATTCAAGAGCGCCGCTCCGCGAATGCCCGTATCGCTACTCTGGCAGACGCAGACTCAAACGCATCCACGTCGGCATCGTCGCTCGTGGGAACGTCCACGAGTCCACGACGTCCTCGATGCAGCGCGCGAGCTCCGGGCTGCTCACCTTTTCCGTGCGTCGCTCGAGTGCCGCCGTCGCCGGAACGTCGGGGTCGCCGCCCACTCCGTTGAGCACCGCGCCGCTCGGATCGACCACCAACCCGTATTCGATCTCGCTCCGCTGCCAATCGGAGAACTTCTGGTTCCAACAGGCGCGTTCGAGACTCTCTCGGTGTCGACACAGGAACGTCTCCACCTCGCCGGACGGCAATCCGGGCGGCGCATCGTCCTTGCCCCAAACCTCCGCGTGCTCGGAGTGGAGCGGGCGACTCGGGTTGTCGCACGCGCTCACGATCGGCGCGTGTGCTTTCACGAGATCGACCTTGAGCTCCTCGATCGCCCGGTGATTGCTCGCGGCCTCCGCAGCCGGGTCAAGCGGTGGCGGCCCGCCGCAACCAACCGGAAACCCAACGACGAACACGAGCAGAGGACTGAAGCGGTATTTCATTCGAGCGCACTCCGGACCAACACCGCGTCCCGACCGCGCAAATAGTAACCACGATGCCTCGCGCGCAGGCAGCCCAATTTTCGATTCGTCATGCTTCGGGCACGGCCCGCCGCAAGCCGCGATCCTACCGTCGGATCGAGATGCTCATCAACAAGCCGAACCCGGCCAAAGTCGTGATCACGCTCGACCCTCCGTAAGAGAACAACGGCAGCGTAATCCCGACCACCGGCACGAGTCCCAACGCCATCCCGACATTGAAAAACACCTGCCAAAACAAATTCGCTCCCACACCGACCGCGACCGCGGCGCCGAATCTGTCTTTCGCCTGCGACGCCACGTTGATCGCCCAAATACACAAGAAACAATACAGCCCGAGCAGCGCCAGCGACCCGACGAATCCCCAGTCCTCCGCAAACACCGCGAATGGAAAATCGGAGAACTGATCCGGCAAGAAACCAAATTGGTTCTGCGTCCCTTCGCGGTACCCCGACCCTAGGAAACCGCCGTCGCCGATGGCCGTCTTCGATTGGAACGCGTGCCAGCCGGCGCCCGTCTTGTCGGCTTCCGGATCCATGAAGCTTTGAATCCTGAGGCGCTGATAGTCGCGAAGCCCGAACTTCCACATCACGAACGCGACCGTGCCCAACGAGCCGAACGCCCAGGCAAGGCTCGAGCGCCGGATCTTGGTGATGGCGAGCATCGCGAAAACGGTGAGCGCGTAGACGACGCCGGTGCCGAGATCGGGCTGCGCCATCACGAGGGCCGTGGGGACCGCCATGATGAGGAGCGGCGGAGCGAGGTCGAAGAGGGTGCGGGGCTCGGCCTTCGGTTCGTCCGCGAGGTAGCGGGCGATCGCGAGGATGAGCAGGATCTTCATGAACTCGCTCGGCTGGAACGCGAAGCTGCCGAGCTGGATCCATCGCGACGAGCCGCGGATGTCGGCGCCGAGCACCCACACGAGGAGCAGCGCGACGATGCCGCAGGCGTAGAGGATGTACGCGAGCCGTTCGAAGAAGCGATAGTCGATGGCCGAAAGGACGATCGCGAGGAGGCCGCCGACGACGAGCCAATAGACTTGCGAGACGTAGACGTCGGCGATGCCTTCGCGCCCGGCGATGCCCATGTACGGGCTCGTCGCGCTGTACAGATTCACGACGCCGGCGATCGCGACGAACACGACGCCGAGAAACAGAGGCCAGTCGAGGCGCTCCCGCACCCCGCCGCCGAGCATCAGGGAATGCCTCCCTTGCTCACCGGTTTTTGCACGACGTCCGTTTGCGCGCCGAGCCGCTCCGCTTTGAGGCGTTGCCAATCGCGCACGACGCGCATGCCGATGGGCACGGCGTTGGCGCCACCGCCGCCGCCGTGCTCGACGAGCACGACGATGGCGATCTCCGGCGATTCGGACGGCGCGTACCCCGCGAACCACGCGTGGTCGCGGTTGAAGTACCAGAGCCGATCGGGGTCGACGCCCTTGGGCGTCACGTGGCTCACCTGCGCGGTGCCGGTCTTTCCCGACATGTCGACTTCGGGCAAGCGGTTCGCGTACGCGGTGCCCTTCTTCTCGGTGACGACGCCGTGGAGCGCGTGATGAATGAAGTCGAGGCGCGCCGGATCGATGTCGAGGATGCGCCGGACGCGCGGCGGGAATTCCTGGACGATGGTGCCGTCGCTCGTCTCGATGCTGCGCACGACCTGGGGTTGATAGAGCGTGCCGCCATTCGCGAGCGCGGCGTACGCGAGCGCGAGCTGCATGACGGTGACGGTCGACGCGCCCTGGCCGATCGCGGCGAGCAGGGTGAAACCGCCGCGGAACGCGCCTTTTTGATGGCGCGTGTACCAGGCCCGGGTCGGCATGCGCCCTCGTGATTCTGGGTTCACGCCGACGCCGGTCTTCACGCCGAGGCCGAAGGCGAGCCCGATCTCGGCGAGGCGATCGATGTGGATCTGCTCGCCGAGCGTGTAGAAGAAGGTGTTGCAGCTCTGAACGATGGCTTGATAGAGGTCGACGGTTTTGTGGACGCCGGTGCAGCGGAAGAAGCGCTTGCCGAACTCGTAGCCGCCGTGGCAATCGACGTGCGAGCTCGGTGAAATCAGGTGCTCGGCCATGCCGGCGAGCGCGCTGAACGGCTTGTACGTGGAGCCGGGCGGGTACGCCGCGGAGACGGTTTTATCGAGGGTTGGTTTGAGCGGATCAGCGTACAGCTTTTGGAAGGCCTCGCGGACCGCGTCGGTGCCTTCGCCGCCGGACACGACGTTGTTGTCGAAGCTCGGTTTCGACAGCTCGGCGAGGATGCGCCCGGTGCGCACGTCGATGACCACGACCGCGCCGGCGAGCTGCCCGCGCATCGCACGATCGATGGCCTGGATCAGCTCGACATCGACGGTGAGCGTGATGTCGCGACCGGGGATCGGATCGACGGTGCGCGGCTCGTCGAGGTACCGCTTCTCCATGTCCTCGCGATTGCCGTGCGCGCGCTGCCAATGCACGACTTTCTTCAAGCCGCGTTCGCCGCGCAGATAGCTCTCCCAGCGCCGCTCGATGCCGATGGCACCGATGCGATCGCCGGCTCGGTAACCCTGATCCTCTTCTCGAGAGAGCGTGTCCGGATCGATCTCGCGCATGTACCCGACGAGGTGCGCGCCGATGGGGCCGAACGGGTAGTAGCGCACCGGCACCGGCACGACTTGAACGCCGGGCAAGTCGTCTTCGTGCGTCTTCAGCGCGGCCACGACATTCCGATCGACGTCCACCTTGAGGAGGATCTGCTGGCTCCGCCTGGTCGACGACGCCGCTTGCGCCTCGATGATGCGATCGGAGAGCACCTTGCTCTCGGTGTCGTCGAGGGCCATGAGCTGGGCGACCGTGGGCCACAGCTTCGGGTCGAACGCCTCGGGGACGACGTACACGTTGTACGAGGGACGATTGGCGGCCAGCACCTTGCCGTACGCGTCGCGGATCACGCCGCGGGTCGTCGCGAGCCGGATCTCGCCGGTAATGTTGCGCCGCGCCTGCGCGCGATGCAGCTCGACCTCGAGCACCTGGAGCTGAACGAGCTTTCCGACGAGGATGCCGAACGCCGCGATGACGGCGATGACGAGCCACCGGTAGCGACGGCGGAATTCGCCGACGTCGGAGCGCTGGACCAGGAAGCTCACGACGCCCTCTCCGGCGCACGCGGCGCCAAGGGTGCCCCTACCCAAACATTCACGACGACACCTCGGTCGCCCGCGGCGTGGCTTGCGCGGTCTGGTGGAGCCGCTCGGCGATGCGGAACACGATCGGCGCGACGAGGGCGGTCGACAGAGCGCGCGGCACGACGATGGTCACCAGCTCGACGGGGCGCGACGGATCGGCGCCGAACACGACGAGGAGCACGAGCACGATGAGGCTCTCGGCGAGCGAGAACCCGAACGCGAGCGCCATCTGCGTCGGCACCGTTTGCGCGGCGAGCCGCACGCCGACCACGCGAGCGAGCCACCAGAGCGCGACGTAGAGGAACGTGAAGAGGCCGAGGGGCGCCGATGCGAACAGGTCGAGCGCGTGCCCGATGACGAACGCGAGGACGGCGCCCTTCGCCATCGAGGGCTCGTGCACGCCGAGGAAAATCACGAGCGGCAAAATCGCGCTCGGCGCCCAACCGCGGAGCCCGAGCGGGCCGAGCACGAGATGGACGTTCGCCTGGAACAAGATGAGGACGAGCGCCATCGCGAGAAAAGCTGCGTTCCTCATCCGGGCCTCAGTGCTTTTTCCGCTGGGTCGGCGTCGTGCAATCCTTGGTGTCGGTGAGCACGACGAGCACCTCGTCGAGGCGCGAAAAGTCCACGGTCGGCTCGGCCTCGACCTGCTGGTAAATGCCGAAGTCGCGCTTCACGACGTCGGTGACGCGCGCGACGGGGATGCCCTTCGGGAAACGACAACCGAAGCCGCTCGTGACGAGGACGTCGCCCTGCTCGACCTCGTCGGTGCGCTGCACGTACTCGACGCTCACCTTGTAGCGCTGCAGATCGCCGACCCCGCGGACGAAGCCGCGCGCGCCGGTACGCTCGACGACGACGTCCACGCCGAAGCCGCTGTCTACCGTGAGATCGACGTCGACGCGGTCGCCCGCGATGCGGGATACGGTGCCCACGACTCCGTCGAGCGATATGACGGGCATGTTCGGACGGATCCCGGGGGCGGAATTGTCGAGCACGACGTGCGCGACTCGGAAAAATTCGGTGATGTCTTTGCCGATCACGACGGCGCTCACGGTTTCGGCTTTCGCGGTTTCGCGCAACGTGAGGAGACGGCGGAGACGCCGATTTTCGGTTTCTGCCGCCGAGAGCCGCCGCACGTCGCCGCGGAGGCGCGCATTTTCATAGGCGAGTTTGTTGTCGTCCGCCTTCACGTCGACCAGGTAGACGTAGCCGCTGAGCACGTTCGACGCCACCCGGGCGAGCGCGGCCGCCGCGTACTCGACCGGCGCCGAGACGCGGAGCAGCGTCCGGTCGATAGCGTTCAGGTCTTCGGGATTCCGGATGCTCGACCGAAGGAAGAAGAACGGTACGGCGAGCAGCAGAACGACGAGGACGATGTCGCGGTAGCGTCTGAAACGGTTCACGAGGGCCTGCTCGTCCGAGGAACGGATCCTTATTGCACCTGACGGCGAGGTCGGCGCGGGTTTTTTTAGTGCTTGCGGCGCGGTATGACGCGGAACACTCGCTGCGCTTCTCGCCTCCGGCTGCGATGCTCGCTCGCGCGCTTCGCGTGCGGTTCGAGTGGGGGCTGCCTCTGTTTTCGGGGGACCTTGTCCCCCGCGGCTCGCTTCGCGACCGCTCCCCCTGCCGCTTCGCGGGCTCGCTTCGCTCGCGCCGAGACGTCGCACACCGTCCGCACGTCGCGCAGCGAATGAACGTCGCTCAGCGGTTAGTTTGAGCGAAGCGAATACCAGGGGGGACTGCCCCGAAGGGGCAAGGGGGGCGGGACGCCCCCCAAAAACAGAAGCGAATACCGCGGGGACTGCCCCGTGAGGGGCAAGGGGGGTGGGACACCCCCCAAGAACAATCTCACGACGGCAGAGTCCGCGAGCCGACGCGGAACACTCCCAAGAACAATCACCCGATCGCGACTTCCTTGAGAAGCTCGATGTGGTCGAGGGTTTTTCCGCTGCCGAGCACGACGGCGCTGATCGGATCGTCGCCGACCATTACCGGCAGGCCGGTCTCCTCGCGAAGGAGCACGTCGATGTTCTTGAGCAGTGCGCCGCCGCCGGTGAGCACGACGCCTTTGTCGACGATGTCGGCCGCGAGCTCGGGCGGCGTTTTCTCGAGTGCGAGAAGCACCGCTTCGACGATCGCGTTCATCGGCTCGGCGAGCGCTTCGCGCACCTCGTCCGAATTGACGACGACGGTCTTCGGAATGCCGGCGACCATGTCGCGGCCTTTCACTTCCATCGTCAGCTGCTCGTCGAGCGGGTACGCGTTGCCGATCGTCATCTTGATGCGCTCGGCCGTCTGCTCGCCGATGGCGAGATTGTACTTGCGCTTCATGTAGGCGACGATCGCCTCGTCCATCTTGTCGCCGCCGACGCGGACGCTCTGCGAGTACACGATGCCTGCGAGCGAGATGACCGCGACCTCGGTCGTGCCACCGCCGATATCGACGACCATGTTGCCACTCGGCTCGGTGATCGGAAGACCGGCGCCGATCGCGGCCGCCATGGGCTCCTCGATCAGGTAGACCTCGCGGGCACCGGCGCTCTCGGCGCTCTCCTTCACGGCCCGCTTTTCGACCTCGGTGATCCCGAAGGGCACGCAGATGATGATCCGCGGCTTCACCAGCGTGCGCCGGTTGTGCGCGCGTGTGATGAAGTACCGAAGCATGGCCTCGGTGATCTCGAAGTCGGCGATGACGCCATCACGGAGGGGGCGGATCGCCTGGATATTTCCCGGCGTACGGCCGAGCATTTCCTTGGCTTCGCGCCCGACGGCGAGGACGCTTTTTTCGCCGCGCGCGTCGCGTTGCACCGCGACGACGGACGGCTCGCAGCTGACGATGCCCTTGCCCTTCACGTAAATGAGCGTCGTCGCCGTCCCGAGATCGATGGCGAGGTCATTCGAGAAGAGGCCGTAGAGCCAATCGAAGATCATTCGAGCTCACTCCGAGTAGCGCGGCGAAACGCGGGAAAGCACCCACGAGACCGACCGGTCCCGAAGTCGGCGCTGTTCGTAACACGGTCCGCCTGAGCCATGCAATTCGTGCCGTCGAGGAAGCTGGCCAACGGACCAGCTTGCGAATCAGTGACCTAAGTCACGGAAATCAGCCGAAAAAGTCGCCGTCGGAAACGTGCAAGATCGAAAGCGAGAAGCCTGCAATCTGCTCACGTCGAAACGGCGACCGAGCCTCACACGGGCCGGGGTTGCCTGCAAGCAGAACCGGCACGCCGACGACACAAGGTCGTCAGTCGTCGTCCGCGCCGTACTTGTCGCGCGCACGCGGACCACGCAAGCCCTCGCCGTCGCGACGCGTGCGCTCGCGCTCCGCGGGCTTTCCCTTTTTCTTCTTGGTGTCCTTGGGACCCGGACCACGACGTCGATCGCCGCTCTTGCGATCGTCGCTCTCATCGCCGGGAAGCGGCGGCGGCGCGTCGGGCGGACGAAATTCATCGGGTGCCCATCGCGGCGCCGAAGGTCGCGGAGCAAATCCACCCGGCGACATCGGTCGCCCGGGCCCGCCGCCTGGTGGACGCGCAGGACGTTCACCGCGCGCGTGCGCGATGCTCGCCGAGACGCGACGTCCCTTCAGTTCCGCTTCGCGCAGTGCATCGACGGCGCCCTGCGCCGCTTCCGCGCTGCCGAGCGTGACGAACCCGAAACCGCGCGGTCGCCCGCCCGGATCGAGCGGCAAATTCACGCGCACCACTTGAGCGACGCCAGCGCGTTCGAGCATCTGCTCGACCTCGACGCTGCTCGTGTCGTACGGCAGATTGCCGAGATAAAGCGTGCGATCTTCCGCGGGGCCCGCGTTTCGATCGGGCGGCGCATCGCTGCGCGGGCCGGGAGTTCCGTCCGGACGCTTCGGCGGTGCCGCTTGAAACGGACGCACCGAAATGGAACGGCCCGATTGCATCGATCCGTCGAGTGATTCCCTCGCGGCTCGCGCTTCGTCTTCCGTCGTGAGCGTGACGAAACCGAAGCCGCGCGGTCGCCCGGTGGCGCGGTCGCGCGGAACACTGACGTCCACCACCGTTCCGCCGGTGGCCTCGAATAACTGCCGAAGCACCGCTTCGGAGATCGAATCGGGCAAGCCCGCTACGAAGAGCTTGCAACGGTCGTCGATCGCCATATGGTCCCGGCCTCTCTAGGTAACCTTGCGGCCAGGGCACAATCCCCTAGAGGCGAGCAAGATATAGCCTCGCCCTAGCGGGTTCAAGACGCTTGGGCGATCTTTGTCGCCGGGGCGCGTCTTGCACCGTGAAGAGTGGGAACCATTTTTTCGACGAGTCTCAATCTTGGTCATGAAAATTCGCGTTATCGTGAACCCCAAGGCCGGTGCGGGCTCTGCGGGGCGTCAGGTTCCCAATCTTAGCCGGGCCTTGTCCACTGCGGGAGTCCAACATGACGTGGCGACGACTCGCGCCGCGGGTGACGCGACCGTGCTCGCGCGCCGGGCGCGGGACGACGGCGTCGACGTCGTCGCCGTCATGGGTGGCGATGGGACCCTGAACGAGGTCTGCCAGGCGTACCTCGACGGGTCTGGAAACCCGCTTGCCGGACCTGCGCTCGGGCTCATCCCGTCGGGCACCGGAGGCGATTTTCGTAGGACTTTCGGCCTTGGAACGGATCTCCTCGGCG
>DATBBD010000463.1:0-1827 GCA_036271175.1 Polyangiaceae bacterium
GTCCTTCACATGCGCGTCATCAAGAAGGATCGGACGACCCTCGAACCCGAAGCGGTGTCCGGGAAACCCACCGTCACGTTCCCGCACCTCGAGGTCGGCGACTACATCGAGACCGAACAAGTCATTTTCTCGCCGAGCGAAGGCCACGGCGAGCAGTACCTCGGTCCGCGGTGGTTTTTCCGCGAAGAAAACGTCGGCTACGCGCGGAGCGAGTTCGTCGTGATCTCGCCGACGAGCAAGGACCTGATCGTCGAGACGACCGGCAAGGTGCCCGAGCCCGTCGTCGAAACGCGCGACGGCCTCGTCACCCATCGCTGGCGCGTCGACTACAGCCCCGCGGCGCCGACCGAGCCCGGGAGCGTGCCGATCACGGAGTTTTTGCCGAGCGTGCACATCGGCTGGGGCGTGACGCTCGAGCGTCGCTTGCAAGCGATCGCCGACGCTCTCGCGTCGCTCGCTCCGGTGGATCCGCGGATCCGAGCCATCGCGGAAAACATCGCGTCGCCGTTGCCCGCGTCCGACCAGCTCGGTCGCGCCAAGCGCCTGTATCGGTGGCTTCTCGACAACGTCGAACCCGGCGACGAAGCGGACGGTCGCCGCGTGGTCGTCGGCAAGCACGGTAACCTGTGGCACGGCTTCAAGATGCTCTGCCGCGCGCTCGACATTCCGGTGAGCTACGCCGTGGCCCAGAGCCGCCTCTCGCCCCCGCCGGAAGGGCCGCTGTCGCGCGCGGTCTTGTTCGTGCAACCGGTCGCGCGGATCGACGCGACGGCGGGCGCCGCGTGGCTCACGCTCGGCAACAAATACGCGCCATTCGGCTACGTTCCTGCCGACGTGCGCGGCATGCCGGCGCGGCTCCTCGACGACCCGACGCGCGAAACGACGGTCCCCCAACAAGGCGGCGCGGACGGCATTTCGTTTTCGGGCAAGGGGCAGCTCGATGCGAAAGGGGAGCTCGTGCTCGAGCTCGTCCAGGAGTTCACCGGTCGCCTCGCGATCGCTCTTCGTCGTGGCTTGTCGCAGGTGCCGGACCGCGAGCTCCACGACGTGCTCGAGCAGAATCTCCTCGCGCAAACCCTGCGCGGCGGAGAGCTCACGAAATACAGCGTCGAGCACCGCGACGACGTGGACTCGCCGCTGGTCATCCGGATGTCGGTGAAGGTCGCGCGCTTCGCTCAATCGGACGGGAAGACGCTCGTCGTTTCGCCACCGCTCGCGCCGGATCTCGGCGCCATGGCGTCACTGCCCGAGAGGCAAACGCCGCTCCTCATCCCGGAGGCGTTGCATCGACGCATCGCGCTCGACATCTCGCTGCCCGCGGGCGCGACGATCGCCGCGCTCGGTCCCGTATCGCTCAACGACGGCGATCGCCGGGTCGTCATCCAAGACACCCAGGGCCCCGGGCTCCTCGAGATCCGGCGCTCGGTCGACATTCCGGCGGGACGCGTTCACCCCGAGGACTATCCCCGGTTCGCACGGTTCGCTCAGCAGGCGGACGACGCCTTGTCGCGGACGATCGAAGTCCGATTGCACGGCTCGTGAGCGCGGCGTGAACTACGGCGCGATCACGCCGGGCGCGACGCGGTCCGCCATCACGCCGGCCACGGTGGCCACCGCGTAGGCTAGGAACGCCGCGCCGAGAACCGCGGTGCTCCCGAACGAGAGACCGAGGACGGCGGCCAAAACGGACGCCGCGATGGACGCCGCGCCGTTCAGCGCCCACATCTTCTGAACGGCGCGCTCACCGGTCACCGCCACGCGCCGCACGCCGAGTGGAAACGCGAGCCCGAGCGCGAAGCCGGCGGCCGAGACGACGAGACCGACGAT
>DATBBD010000464.1:0-8676 GCA_036271175.1 Polyangiaceae bacterium
ATTTCTCGGACGCCCGAACCGTCTCGCGACGCGGGACGAACCGATGCGGGCTTGGCCGGCGGTCACGGTCAAGGCGGCGGCGCGGGCGGGTCCGATTCCGGGAGCGGCGCGGGCGGACGAAGCCCCGACGCAGATGCAGCGGAAAGCGCCTCGGACGGCGGCGTCGCGTCGCAAGACGGCGACTACCTCGTCGCGCTCGCCACGCCGACGCGCACGTATCTCGATTCGGTGCACTTGCTCGCGGGAACGACGTGGCGCGTGGACGTGAACGGCATGCCGGCGATGGCGCAGTGGGAGAACGAGGCGGACGTCACCGCGGTGCGCATTCAGCTCTTCTCGCCAGGTGACGTGCTCACGCCGGCGCAGATCCTAGCCTTGCTCCCGATCACCGCGCCTGCGAGTCGCTCGCTCGACGTGACCGCTGCGCCGTATCGCGCTGCGCCGAGCCCCGCGGACGCGACGGCCGCGATCCAGAGTGCGCTGACCGATGCCTCGACGATGGCCGACGCAGCCCATCCGGTGGACGTCGTGATCCCGTCCGGGACGTTCGACTACGACGCGGTGCTCGAGGTCGGCGCGAACGTCCGTTTGCGAGGTTCGGGAGGGACGCTTCACGCCACCGACGCAACGGTGTCGGCCGTGCATCTCGGCGGCGATCGCAGCGGCGCGCTCTTTTTGACGATCACGTCACCGGCCACGTCGCGCGCGACCACGCCGGACAGCGGCGGGATCTGGGTCGGCCCGCGTACGGCATCCGGAGCGGTCGTTCACGACACCCTCGTCGTTGGCAACGAGATCGATGGCGTCGCGGGGGCGCACGTCTTTGCCATCCAGGAGAACGGCGGGCTCTGGGCGTTCAACTACGCGCACGACGGTTACGCCGACACCTTTCATCACACCGGGCAGTCGAGCTATTGCCAAGTCGTCGGAAATCGCGCGCAGACCGCGGCGACACGTGGCGACGACCTCTACGCCTTCGTCGGATACGCCGGCGACGGCGACCCCGTGCACCACTGCACGTGCATCGCCAATTGGGGTCGCGACGGGGCGGCTCGCGGTCTCTCGGTCGTCGGCGGCGGGTTCATCTCGTTCAGCGGCAACGACATCGCGCGCACACAATGGGCGGGTATCTACGTCGCGCGCGAAAGCTCGTACCAGACGTACGGCTCGTTCGACGTCTCGGTCTTCGGCAACCACGTGGCCGACGCGAACCTCGGCGGGAGCCACGACGGTTTTCTCGCGTATGCCGACGATGCGACGGAAAGCGCGAGCTCGAAGACGTTCGGCTCCGTCTCGAACATGATCCGCAATCTCGTCGTGAACGGCAACGCGTTCACGGACACGAGCGCCGGGGTCGGCAACGGCTTCGGCATCGAAGTTCGGTCGAGCGTGGACACCGGGCAGGTGATCGACAACACGGTGACGCACGCGAAAGCGCCCGGGATCGTCGTCGCCGGCACGGGCTTCACGGTGTCGTCGAATACGTTCACGCCTTGAGCCATGGGTGGCGCCCGGCGGCCCTAGCGTCGCGGATTGCCGCTTCGAGTGTTGAATCGGCGCTCGCGCGTCCATAATGGCGCCGTGCGCAGTACCGACGACCGATTCGTCTCTGGGTGGCCGGAGCCGGCGCGGGCTCTGGTCGAACGAAGCGTGGCCCGGCATGGCGGCTGGCCGCGCTGGGACACGCTCGACACGGTGTCGCTCGCGATGCGCTCGCTGACGGGGCTGATCCCGTCGACCAAGGGCGTCGGGCGCTCCTTTCCGTTGCCGTCGCGGATCGTCGTGACGCCGCGCGCCTTTCGCACCGTGTTCGCGGACTATCCGGCCGCGGGTGAGCGCATCGAGTTCGAGCGCGGAGCCGTGCGCGTGTTCGATCGAAACGGCGTCGTGACCTCCGAAGACGACCATTTTCGTCGTCGTTTCTACGGCCTCGCGAAGCTTCGGTCCTGGGGCCCCGCGGACGCCGCGTATTTCTTCGGATACGCGCTCGCGTACTACCAGAGCGCACCGTTCTTGCTGGCGCGAACGGCGTTCGTGCGCCACGAAACCGACGCGGGGGGCGCGATGAGCGCCGTGACCGTCGATTTTCCGGACGACGTGGTGACGCATTGCCGGCGTCAGCGGTTCTTCTTCGCCGAAGACGGACGCATCGTCCGGCACGACTACGTCGCAGACGTCATCGGCGCGTGGGCTCGCGGCTGCCATTACTGGCAGAACTACGACGAGAGCTCCGGCTATCTCGTCGCCCGCACCCGGCACGTGACGCCGCGTCTCTTCGGGCGTCCGCTCCCCGGCGTCGCGCTTCACGCCGAGCTCGACGACGTGTTGGTCCGATTTTTCGACGCCGCGCGCGCTTAGGACGAGAACAAAGTCGCACCAACAAACCCACGCATCGATGAAGCCAGTGCTAGAAGCAGGGGTTCACCTGGCGCGACGGGGACGCCGCGGACACGTCGAAGCGCGGCTCAGCCCGCGATCGGTCGGTCGGCGACGATTCGATACGGCTCGCCTCCGGGCGTGAACGGCGCGCCGAACCAGAACGCGAACGGAGTTGGTCCGTTTGCCGCGAACGCGGCCAAGCGCTCTTTGCCTTCTTCAGGCGAGGGCAGGTGGCCGCGACGCACCCACCAGAGCGCGTAGTAGGGGCCGTCGAATCGGGCGAACCACTGTTTGCGGCCCGCGCGCGTCGGCCGAGAGCGACATCAGCGCGGCTTCGATGTCCTCGGCCACGAGCCCGCGAAGTCGATCGATCTCGACGTCACCGCGGAGGCGATCACCGTCGCGGAGGTCGTCGTCGGAGGCGTCTTCGGCGTCGATACCGCGACGCCCGGGGTTGTTCCGGCTCCGGCGGCGGCCGTCGGTGAACGCGTTGCGCAAGATGCGGAACCTCCACGCTCGCAGATTGCTCCCCTCGGTGAATTGAGCTCGTGCCGAAAAGCAACGCGCGAACGTCTCTTGGACGAGCTCTTCGGCGGCGACGGACTCTCGAGTGAGGTAGCGCGCGAAGTGGTGGAGCGCGTCGGCGTGCCGGAGCGCTTCGACGGCGAACGGGGGATCCGGCGCTCGCCCCTTCGACATGCCGCGGGGATAGCAGATCGACCCCGGAGCACCCAACCCGGAGTTGCGGGGTCGGGAATCGGGCAAAGCCTCCGCGAACGCGAGGTCGAACGTGGGGAGCCGCTCGCCCATATCGGTCCAAACGGCCGAGCTCGCGATCGGTTCCATCGTGTTACAAACACCCACGCGACCCACTCGAAGCGCGGTTTCGCCGCAGCGCGTTCAATCGAATCGCGAGGCACTTATCCTCCGATCGCCCGGCGCCGTTGCAAGGTTTGGCGGCTGCGCGCGGGGCCCGTTCGACCGAGGGGCTCGCTTGCCGGGCTCAAATACGGATGATACGGTGGTGCTGAATTTTATTCGAATCCCGGATGAAGACTCGAGGAAGCCGAAGACATGCGTAAACTAACTTGGTTGGGATTCGACGCTCGAACTGTGCCCGCGAGCGCCATCACCGGCGTGATCGCCATGTCCGTTGCGGCTTGCGGCGGCGGCAGCAGCAACGCCGCGCACGCTGCTTCGGCGGGCGACAGCGGGAGCGAAACGACTCCACCGAATGGCGGTTCGGGCGGGAAAAATACCGGCGGAAGTTCCGGGTCGGGCGGCTCGGCGTCGTCGAAGGGTGGAACGAGCTCGACGGGTGGCTCGAGCGCGACCGGCGGCAAGTCTGCGGGCGGAACGAGCGGCGGCGGTACATCGAACGGCGGAAGCGGCGGTGGGCCGGTCACGGTGACGAAGACCTGCACCGGGAGCAACGGGACGTGCAGCACGAGCCTCGCCTCGGGCGCTCCGTCGCTGACGGCCGGGACGTGGTCCAACATCGGTCCGACCGCAGTGCCGTTCGGCGGCGGTAACTCCGCCACGTTCACTCAGGGCATCGCGATGGACCCCTGCAACGCGTCGACCTTGTTCTTGTGCGTGGACGGGTTCGACACGACCGCGTCGAAGGCGGGCCTCTACAAGAGCACGGACGCCGGCTCGAGTTGGAACTTGGTCGCCGCGATATCGAGCTCGACGGCCACCAACCTCGACGAACCGATTCGCGTGCGCATCGACCCGAAAAATTCGCAGCACATGTACGTCGTCGACGGTGTGCGTGGGAACAGCGAAGGATTCTGGGTGTCTTGCGACGGCGGCAACACGTTTTACATGCCCGACGGGTTCGCGAACCTACAAACGACCCAGGGGCTCTTCCAGCTCGACACCTACGACGCCGCGGTGGACCCGACCGATTTCAATCACGTCCTCGTTACGTCGCATTCGGCGTGGGGCTGGACGGACACCAAGTGGAACACGGCCTCCGGCGTTCTCGAAAGCAAGGACGGGGGCAACACGTGGACCGCTCACGCGCCTTCGGTTTCGAGCTGGGGAACGGGGCACGCGGTCGCATTCTTGTACAACCCGACGCTGAACATCGGCGACGCCAATACCTGGCTATTGAGCACCCAGGGCGGCACTCGTTACCGGACCAACGATGCTGGAAATACTTGGACCGAGGTGAGCAGCGCAGGCGGGATCGAGCACGGCGGTGGAACGATTTTCTACGATTCGAAGGGCGTGCTCTACGCCTCGGGATATCCCTCGAATCAACGCAGCACGGACAACGGCGTCACGTGGACGGCGATCGGTTCGGGCGGATCCGGATTCACCGCGATTCTCGGCGACGGCACGACGCTCTATACCGCTCCGACTTTCGGGCCCACGACGTTCTACACGTCGCCGGAGAGTGACGGGACCAACTTCACCGCGTTCAATTCGCAGATGTTCGATCAAGGGCCGTTCGAGCTCGTTTACGATTCGACGAACAAGATCCTCTACTCCGGCACTTGGCAGGCCGGAATGTGGGCACTCAAGGTGAAGTAGTTCGGCTCGCGCGGCGCTCGGTCGTTTAATGTTTCGCGGCGCCATGTGCGGCGTGCGCGGCTCGTTCCGTCGTCGACCGCGTCGCGCTCGACCGGTACGGTCCGACCGCGAAGGTCACCTTGTTGGCGGCCGCGCCGACTTCGAGGGGGCCTGCCGATGGATGCGTCGGATTGCGCGACGCGCCGGTGATGTCCTTCGAGAGCGTGATCGGCGTTCCGTCGTGTTGCTCGATGCCCTGCTTGGTGACCGGGTTCACGCCGATGAAGTCGCGAGTCACGAGCGGGCCCGCGACGGTCTTGACGGCTCCGTTGGTGCGCCACGATACGACCGCTCCGCGCTCGTGATCGACGATGCCGAACGCCGCGTCGAAGCCCTTGACGACCGCGCTGTGCGCGTCGCCCCAGCTCGACTTTTCCGCGCCTCCGTAAAAGACGTTGTAGTCGGACGAATAGCCCGGCGCCTGGGTGATGCCGTTCGTACCTTTGTGAACGAACACGTTGTCGTAGTAGCGATTTTCCGCGGACGCGTGCGCGGCTTTTCCCGCTGCTTCCGTCGTGTGCGGCGCGAAGTACGTCGCGACCCGATCGTCTTTCGCCTGAAAGGAGAAGTCGGTGTCCACGAAGAGGTCGTGGGCAAAAATGGTGTTCTCCGAGACGTCGAGGATGCTGCCGCCGACGAAAATATTGTCGTCGACCAGGGTCGGGCCGTGGCCCATCTCGAGATCGAGCACGCTCTGCGAGACGCCGTAGATCAGGTTGCCCGTGATCCGGCTGCCCTGGCTCTGCCAATCGAGCCAGATCCCTTGGTGAAGCCCGTTGCCGCCGTTGAATACGTTCCGGATCACGTTGTTGCTGATGACGACGTCCACGGCGGAGTGGATCTTGATGCCCGCCGTTTCGTACCCGCCGAAGAGCCGCGCGGGGTTGATGTCCTCGACGAGATTCCCGTCGATGACGCTGGCCACCATGCCGTGCGACCCCGCGACGCCGGCCTCGCCGCATCGGCGAATCACGTTGTTACGAATGAGATGGTGCCCGACGCGCGTGATGTCCTCGGAGCCCTCCGACGTTCCGAGGCCGCCGCAGGGGAGCGCGCTGGTCCCCGGGTTCGTGTCGGTGCCGGTCGTTGCGACGTGGTACTCGGTCGCGTGTACCGAGGTCGAAACCGCCAGGGCGAAGAAAACGAAGAGGCTCGGTCGGAAGGCCATCCCGAGGCATCTTACATCATCGACCGCCGCGCTCAGGTGTCGCGCACGACGCGGGCGACGGCGATGCGATAGAACGCATATCCGTTCGATTCGAGCGCGTAACGGGCACGATACGAGTCGGCTCCGACGTCCTCGTCGAGGGCGAGACCGAAGCGTCGCAAGTAGGACTCGGTCTCGAGCGGGTCGAGCCCGAAGGTCCAGGGTTCGCCCATTCGTTTCACGCGTTCTCTCGCCCGCTCGCCGCCCGCGAACTGAACCGATCCGTCGAGCACGCCTCGGTGTATGTACGTGAATATCAGCCGGCCGCTCGTGGCGCTTTTGCCGACCATGGAGAGGACTTTCGAAACGGCCGCGTCACTCAGGTAGTTGGTGACGCCCTCCCACACGAAGGCCGTGGGCTCGTCGAGTCGCCACCCCGCGGCAGTTAGACTCGTCTCGAGGTCGTCCACGGCAAAGTCGACAGCGACGTACCGAAGCGCGCCGTGAACCTCTCGAGCGCCGATGCGCGCGCGCTTGACCGCCTGTGTCTTCGCGCGATCGACTTCGAACACCTCGACGGCGCGCAGTGCCGGGATCCGGTGCGCGCGGCAGTCGTAGCCTGCGCCGAGAATGACGACTTGTTTGCAGCCCGCCTCGATGGCCGCGACGAGCGCGTCGTCGATGAACCGTGTCCGAGCGATGGCCGACGTCCGGGCGCCGGGGACCTGGTAGTCCGCGTAGCGCTCGAGCGCCCGTCGCAGCGGGAGAACGCGCGCGAGCCGGGTCGCGCGCACGAGACTCGGATCGAGGAAGGCGACGGCGAACGGATCGCGAAAGAGGGGTGTGCGATCCCGGACGCTGGCTTATGTCTACGCCGCAACGGACCGTGGTGACCAGGAGAACCTGAGGCCCTCGCGAGTCGAGAGACGTCTGAAAGGTGTCGGGCTCGGTCCGGAAACCTGAGAGGAATGCGAATCGACAGAAACGTGGGCCGTCCGTATCGTCGAACCATGCAGGTCGAAGCAGTGACACCGCGAGTGCGCGCGTGGCCGATCGTGGGGAGCGCGGTCAGCTACCTGAGAGATCCGCTCGGATTCTTCGAAGGTGCGGCGAAGCTCGGACCGATCGTCGAGCTTGCCTTGCCGCCCGTAAAATCCTTCCAATTCAGCGATCCGGAGGATATCGAGTACGTCCTAGTCACGGCTTACAAGGGGATGTCGAAGGACATCGCGTTGCAGGATCTCAAACATGCCCTCGGCAACGGGCTCCTGACGAGCGAAGGGGAATCGTGGCGGCGTCAGCGTCGCATTGCTCAGCCCGCGTTTCATCGCGATCGGATCCGGAAGTACGCCGAACAGATGGTGAGCACCGCCGAGGCGGTGGCGTCGACCTTTCGCGAGGGTGAAGCGCGCAATCTGCACGCGGATTTGATGCGAACGACGCTGGAGATCGTGACGCGTTGTTTGTTCGGCGCCGAGCTCGACGAACCCGATGCAAAGGCCATTCTCGCCGCGATGGCTGCGGTGACCGAGCGCTTCGACGGCCCGCTTTCGCTCATTCCAGGCGTGACGCGCTTGCCGTTGCCGCAGTTCCGGCGTTTCAAGACGGCCATGCAGGGGTTCGATCGGGTCATCATGAACCTGATCGCACGCGAGCGGGCGCGCGGAACCACCGACGGCACGAATCTCCTGTCGATGCTGCTCGCGGCGAAAACGGAAACGGGAGGGCCGCTCGACGACGTTTGGGTGCGTGACGAGGTCGCGACGATGGTGCTCGCGGGGCACGACACGACGGCGAACGTCCTCGCGTGGACCTTCGCGCTTCTCGGTCGTCACCCTCGCGTCGACGCCAAGCTCCATGCCGAGGTCGACGCCGTGCTCGGTGAACGCAGCCCGTCGCTCGACGATCTGCCGAACTTGCCGTACACGGAGCAGGTCGTGAACGAGGCGCTGCGCCTCTACCCGCCGGCGTGGGGTTTCGGGCGCGCGGTCCTCGAACCGTTCGAGCGGCGAGGCATTTCGTTTCCGAAGGGCACGCAGATCTACATGTGTCCGTGGGTCGTGCATCGCAACGCGACCTATTTCCCCGAACCGCTCGCGTTTCGACCCGAGCGCTGGGCGGACGGTTTCGTGCGAACGTTGCCGAAGTATGCGTTTCTCCCATTTGGCGGCGGTCCTCGCGTTTGTATCGGCAACGCGTTCGCCATGACGGAAGCGACCTTGGTGCTGGCCACGTGGGCGAAACGCTTTCGATTCGATCCGGCGTCGAATCGGCCCGTCGTCCCGCGCGTCTCGCTCACGCTCGGCCCGCGCCACGGCGTCGTCGTGCGACCGCGACGGCGATGAGCGACGCGGGTCCACCGTCGGGGACTCGATCGGCCACCGCGGACGAGTGTGGCCAACGGTGTGGACGAACGTCGACGCGTCGAGAGTGAACGAGCACGGTCGATCGCGGACTCGAATCGAGACCGAACGCCACGTCACGACCTGCCGCTCGCCACATTGCCACGGCGGAACTTCGGTGTTTCGCGCGTGCAAGGGAGCCTGGATGGGAAGATGTGGAGTTCGACG
>DATBBD010000465.1:0-2718 GCA_036271175.1 Polyangiaceae bacterium
AGCGCGACGGTGTATTTCGCCGACAGCCACGAGTTTCCTTGCAGCAGCTCGATGTGGTCGCCGTCCGCGGTGCGGTCGAGGAACGTGACCTGTTTCGTGCGCGGGAGCATGTGGGCGAGCGCGCTCGGGTCACTGAACGCGCGCAAGACTCGCTCGGGCGTCGCGGGAACGAGCCCGCTCGCGATGCCGCCGATGTACTTGGACGAACCGCGCTCGAACTCGAGCGGCTTGGCGACGATTTCCCCCGACGCGAGCGCCGCTTGGTCGGGCGCGGGGACGGTCGCCGCCGACGGCGTCGACGGCGCGAGCACCGCGCCGGAACCCGTTGCGCCGGCACAGCCCGAGGCTCCGAGAGCGACGAGGCCGGCAAGGACTGCCGTCGAAATGCCTTTCATCAGCGTGAAACGTACGGGCGCCGGCCGGCGTCGGAAGGCCCCCCGCGACGCTTTGACAATTGATTACACAGGTGCGGAAAACTCCATGAAACACGGGGCTTGGCGCCGAGAGACAGCCCGTTGCCATTTGGATCGCGTCGACGTCGGCGACGTTTCGGAAACCCGCTGTGCAACCGGCCCTCCGCCGCGCGCCCGCGGCGCGAGTCCGCCTCCGCTGAAAGTGGAGCTCGACGGGCTGACTGCACGGAGGCGTCCACCCGTTCAGGGGGCTTGGTGCTACGTTCCGTCGCCTGAGAATGGCGAGCGCGATCGACGACAGTGGGGCCCCCCCGCCCGCGGTCGCGCGCTACGAGGGCCTCGATCGCGACATCTGGTCGATGGCGTGGCCGGCCATGCTGTCCTTGTGTGTCGTCAACATCGTCGACGTGATCGACGTTGCACTGGTCGGCCGGCTCGGCCGGCAGACCGTGGCGGCGTGGGGATACTCGACGCAGTGCACGAACCTCGTCGAGACGCTGATTCAATCGGTGGGCATCGGGTGCGTCGCGCTCGTCGCGCGCGCCCGCGGCGCCGGAGACTCGGAGCGAGCTCGGCGCATTCTCGCGGCGTCGGTCGTGGTCTCGGTGTCGGTCGCCGCGATGCTCTTCGCGCTGGTCCTCGTCGCGCCGCGCTTTCTGCTCCGCCTCCTCGACGCGGAGCCGGCCGTGATCGAAATCGCGGTGCCGTACTTTCGGATCTTCGCCGGCGCGATGCTGCTCTATGGCGCCGCGTTCATGTACGAGAGCTCGCTTCGCGCTCATCGGAACACGCGCACGCCGATGGTCATCGCGCTGTTCGTCATGGGCACGAAGACCGTGATGAGCCTCTTGCTCGTCTTCGGCGCGCTCGGCTTTCCGCGTCTCGAGCTCGTCGGCGCGGGTATGGCGACCGCCTGCGCGCACGCTGTCGGCCTCGCGCTCTACGTCTTCACGTGCCGTCGGGCGGCCCGCGACGGACTCGACGTCACGTTCGGCTGGAAGGAGCTCCGCGGGCTCTATCGAACGGCCAAGGAGGTTCTCTCGGTCGCGATTCCATCGATGGGCGAGCGGCTCATCATGAGCCTCGCGCTCTTGACGTATTTTCGGGTGCTCTCCACGTACGGCACCGCCGCCATCGCGGCATACGCGATCGGCGTTCGTCTCTTGTCATTTTCTTGGGTGCCCGGATTGGGCTTTGCCGCCGCGGCGTCGACCATCGTCGGCCAGTCGCTCGGCGCCGGCGACTCGGAGCAGGCCCGCCTCGCCGGACGTCGCGCGGTCGGGCAAGCGGTACTGGTCATGTGCGTCCTCGGCTCCATCTTCTTCTTCTTGAGAGCGCCGCTTGCCCACGCATTCGCGAGCGACGGCCGCGTTGCCGAGAACCTGATGCCATTCATGATGATGCTCGCGATCTCGCAGCCGTTCATGGGCGCTCATTTCACGTTGGGGGGCGTGCTCCGCGGCGCGGGCGACACGTTGACGCCCCTCTTCGGCGCGGCGGTCGGCAACTGGGGGTTCCGCGTTCCACTTGCGTGGCTCTTTTCACGAATTCTCGGCGTCGGATTGGTGTGGGTGTGGGCGGCGCTCATCGCCGATCACTTCGCGCGCATGCTGGTAAACGGCGTGGTGTTCTTGCGCGGCCGATGGTCCATGCGTACCGGCGCCAGCGTCGGAGGGCGCAGCTGATGGCATCGCGTGGACGCGTGCTCGCGATCGGCGGGTCGGATTCAGGCGGCGGCGCCGGCATCCAGGCCGACGTGAAGACGATCACGGCGCTCGGGGGTTATGCCGCAACGGCCATCACCGCCCTGACCGCCCAAAATACTCTGGGCGTCTTCGGCGTCATGCCCGTCGATCCCTCGTTCGTCGACCTGCAGATCGAGGTCGTCCTGAACGACCTCGGCGCCGATGCGATCAAAATCGGGATGCTTTATTCGCGCGGCGTCGTGGACGTGGTCACGCGGCGTTTGCGTTCGCTCGGTCGACCGATCCCGTTCATCGTCGATCCGGTGATGATATCCGGTAGCGGCGCGAGACTGCTCGATGCCGACGGCAGGAGCGCACTCGTGAAACACCTCTTGCCGTTCGCGACCTTGCTCACCCCGAACGCGCCGGAAGCCGAAGCCATTACGGGAGTGCCGGTACGAAACGTCGAAGGAATGCTCCACGCCGCCGACCGACTGCTGCTCATGGGGCCCGAAGCGGTGCTCATCAAAGGCGGCCATCTCGAGGGCGACACCGTCGTCGACGTGCTCCGCACCGCGGACGGGTTCGAGCGCCGCTTCGAGAGTCCGCGGCTCCGCACG
>DATBBD010000466.1:0-3235 GCA_036271175.1 Polyangiaceae bacterium
TTCCGGCGAATCCTTATTGAGCTTCGCCGCACGGAGACCACTCCCATGCGCGCACGTAGCTTCACCTCCGGCTTCATTCTGGCCTTTGCACTCGCTTCCGCTCCGGCGCTCTCGTTCGCGCAGGACGACGCGACGACGGCCGAGGCGAAGAAGCAGTTCGTCGCGGGGACGAAGGCGTTCTCGAACGGCAAGTTCGCCGAGGCCGCGACCGCGTTCGAAGCGGCCGCCGCGCTCAAGCCGAACGCCGTCGCGCTCTACACGGCGGCGCTCGCGTGGGAGCAGGCGAGCCAATCCGAGCGCGCCGCCGACGACTACGGGCGCGCCGTCGAGCTCCCCGCCGGCAGCTTGACCGCGCAGCAAGAGAGCACCGCGAAGGAACGCCTCGCGTCGCTCGAGAAGGTCCTCGGCACGCTCGCCGTCATCGGCCCCGACGGCACGAAGGTGCAGCTCGATCAGTTCACCGAGACGGTGGTCCCCGTGCGCCTCCACGGCACCGGCGGCACCCACTCGCTCAACGTGAAGCTCGCGGGCAAGCCCGTCGAGAAGCGCGAAGTCCTCCTCGAGGGCGGGCAGATGCAGAAGCTCGACCTCGCGCCGACGCCCACGGTCGTGAAGCACACGGACGACACGCCGCCCCCGCCGCAGCCCAAGGAGGTCGTCGTCGAGAAGCCCGTGTCGCACTTCTCCGCGCTCAAGGCGATCGGCTTCACGGCGATCGGCGTCGGCGGGGCGAGCGCGCTCGCGGCGCTCATCCTCGGCCTCTCGGCGCAAGATGCCGGCGACGCGTACAACCGCGCGCCCAATCACGACGCGTACGTCCACGCGAACGCGCTCGCCGATTGGTGCAACGGCGCGTGGATCACCGCGGGCGTGCTGGTCGCCGTCGGCGTGACGCTCGTGCTCATCCCCGAAAAGAGCGGCGGCGACGCGGCCGCACCACCGCCGGAGAAGAAACCCGAGAAGGCGCCCGACGACAACGCGCGGCTTCAGATCGTGCCGTCGATGGGCGGCTTCGTCTTGAAAGGGGTCTTTTGATGAAGACGCTCACGAAGTACGTGCTCGCCGCGTCGGCCTTCGGTCTCGCCACGGCCACCGCCTGCTCGCTCGGGCTCGATCCAAACTTGATCCCGGGGAGCGACGCGAGCGTCACCGACAGCGCGGTGGACGCGGGCGTCGACGCGCCGAACCCGGTCGCGTGCAAAGCCGATCCCGATTGCAAGTCGAGCGACGGCTGCTTGACGGGCAAGTGCGACACGAAGAAGGGCACGTGCGACTACACGCTCTGCCCCGCGCAGGCGTGCAACGCGGCGGTCTGCGATCCGAACGCGCACACGTGCTCGGCGCCGTCGGCGTACTCGTTCCACGCCGCCGCGTTCCACGTCGCGCTCGGCAACATCGGCTGCGGGTACCCGACGCCCAAGAGCGCGATCCAGCGCTGCTTCGCGGCCGTCTATCCGTTCGTCTTCGTCGGCACGGCGAACGGCGTCGTCGCGTATCCCGTCGCGAACCCGACCTCCACGTCGCCCTCGTCGATCCCCGTCGCGGGCCTGCCGTTCTTTCCGAGCTGGATCGTCTCGAGCGGCACGACGGTGTACTTCGTCGGCGGCGTCGCCGGATCCGGTCCCGATTACAAGGTCCCCATCGCGGCGCTCACCGTTCCGACGGACCCGACGGTCTCGGAGATGGGCGCGGTGACGGTCTTCGACACGCTGCAAGTGCCCGGCGTCGACGCGGTCTTCCCCGACACGACGGGCGGCATCTACCTCGTCCGCGCCGACGCGACGAAGTCGTTCCCCGCGGCGCACATCACGGCGCCGCTCAAGGATCTCGACGTGCTCTCGTTCTCGCCGAGCGCCGGCGTCCCGTCGAACGCGGGCATCGCAGCGGCGAGCGGCTCGCGCCTCGTCACGTTCCGCCAGGAGAACGGCGCGACGTACGCGGCGTACTTCAGCCTCGAGAGCGCCGCGGCGACGGGCAGCGCGCAAAACGCCGGCGAGCAGAACGTGCTCTCGACGGAAGGCCAGTCGTACGCGCCGAGCTACATCGCGCAGAGCCCGACGGGCGGCCTCCTCTGGACGACGGCGTCCGTGAACGTGCCCGACGGCGGCCCCGCGACGACCCTCACCGCGCGCCTGTCGTGGGTGCTCACCGATCAGGTCGCGACGAGCTTCGACTCGACGACGCACGTCGAGGTGTCGACGTACAACGCAGCGGGCCTCGGCGGGGATCTTCCGGGCCCGGCCGCGTGGGTCGACGACAACACCGTGATCGTGAGCTCGGCGGTGCCCTCGAACACGTCGCAGTCGCTCATCCAGGTCGCGACGAAGAGCGGCACGCCGAGCATCGTCCCGAACCGCTCCTTCCAGCTCGCGTTCCCACCGAGCCAGCTCGCGATCACGTCCTCGAACGGCTACGGCTACGTCCTCACGCCCGACCAAACCGCCGGCGCCAACGTCCACGTCTTCGGCACCAGCTGCAACAATTGATCGAGCTCGTCCGAGGGAACATCGTCCATGAGAACGTCGACGCGATCGTAAACGCCGCCAACACGTCGCTCCTCGGCGGAGGCGGCGTGGACGGCGCGATCCATCACGCTGCGGGTCACGAGCTCCTCGCCGAGTGCCGCACGCTCGGCGGCTGCGCGACCGGCTCCGCGAAGATGACGAAGGGCTATGCGCTCAAAGCGCGCTTCGTCATTCATGCTGTCGGCCCCGTCTATGGCGGCAAGCCGCGCGACGCCGAGCTCCTCGCGTCCGCCTATCGTGCCTCGCTCCGCCTTGCGCTCGAGAGCTCGCTGGCGACGATCGCGTTCCCCTCGATCTCGACGGGCGCGTACCGCTTTCCGCTCGACGAGGCGGCGCCCATCGCGATCGAGACGGTGCTTGCACACCGTGAATCACTCCAAGTCCGCTTCGTCCTCTTCGATGGGGCGACGCACGCCGCGTATCAGCGCGCGCTCACGGCGGCGCCGTTGCCGTCTCCGCGTCCGTTGCCGTTTCCGGATCCGTGGCCGTGGAAACGCTCGCTCGGGTTTTTGATCTAGTCGCGTGCGACTTCGTGACCGGGTCCGAGCTCGCACTCGGACGATGGAGGTCATCATGCTTCGAATCTATTCGTTCATTCTCGACACGCTCCGCAAGATCGCTCCGCTCGAATCGCGCGGAGGTCTTCGGCTACGTCGAAGCGAACGCCGAGCTTCGCGACGACCTCGATCGCATCGGCGCCACGCTGTACC
>DATBBD010000467.1:0-2557 GCA_036271175.1 Polyangiaceae bacterium
ACCGCCCGCGTACGGCAGCACGATGCGCGGCGAGCCGTCGTCGGGGAACACGACGAACCCGTGCCCCGTCGAGCAATCGCTCGAACGAAAATCGACGCCGAGCGAATCGAGAACGTCGGCGGCCCCCGGATGGAGCCATTCACCGGCGAGCCGCTCGGACGCGCGCGGGTTCGCCTCGAGGACGAGCACACGCGCCCCGCGGTTCGCGAAAGCGAGCGCCGACGCGCACCCGACGGGACCCCCGCCCACGACGACGACGTCGTAAAACCGCTCCGTCATCCGGTCACGAGCCTCAAGAAGTCGCCGACGCCTGATCGCGATTGCCGTGCCGTTTCTGGCCTTCGGCGCTCGCGAGATACTCGTCCCACTTTCGCACGGTGAGGTTCTGGAACGCGCCGATCGCCGGATTGAGCTCCATCATCGGCGCTTCGAAGTGACGATCGTACGCGCGCTGTTCTTCTTCGACCGCGATGCCGTCCTCGGCAAGCAGCGGACGGACGACGAACGCGTTGCCGAGTTTCAGCATCGGCCGGAGGAGGCGCGGCGGAATCGCGACCGGCAAGAACGGCACCTTGAACGTCTTCGGGTCGTAGTAAAAAAGGAAGAACGCCCGCGTCGTCCGGTTATCGATCGGCAGGACGAAGCAGTGGTGCTTGATGCGATTGTCGGTGTTCGACCACTGAAACGGGTACTCGTAACAGAGGTCCATCTTGTTCGTGTTCGTCTTCACGTGATCGACGACCAGGCTGTAGATGGGACCCTGTCCGATCTTCGCCTCGTACGACACGAACACCTTGTCGCCGTCGGGGCGGCAATCGGTGAGCTTGGCGTCCGAGAACGGCTGATAACGGCGGTGCAAGTAGGCGTGCGTGAAGTCGCTCACGTTGTCGATGATGATCGAATGGTGGCTCTTCCACGTGAAGTCGATGGGCACGCACGGCCACGGCGACGGACCCTCGAGCTCGGGGATCGTCGGGACGTCGCGGGTCTCCGACCGCTCCTTGTCGCCGAAGAAGACCCAGACCAGGCCGTAACGCACCTTCACCGCGCGCGCCTGGATCCGGATCCGCGGCATGCCGTGGCCGAACAGCTCGTGCCCGATCCCGACGACCTTGCCGTCGCCGTCGTATTTCCAGCCGTGATAGGCGCACACCAGGTTGCACCCCTCGACGTTGCCGATGCTGAGCCGGAGCTGGCGGTGCGCGCAGCGGTTCTCGACGGCGTGAAAATCGCCGTTCACGTCGCGATAGAGGGCGTACGACGCGTCCCAGAAACGGATCTCGCGAACGCTCCCGGGCGCCAACGCGTCGGCATATTCGACCGGGTACCAGTAATTCGGATCCAAGCCGGCGGAGCGGGCCTTTTGCCGCCGGTTCTTCGCATCACCGAAGGTGGGCGGCTTGCGTTCGCCTCCCGGTTCGTTCGGAGCGCTCGCTCTGTTTTCGGATCCGGAACCCACAAGAAAGAGCTCTCGTAGTTTCATCGTCGACTCGTTTCTGAGATGGCGGACGGCTCTAGGGAGGCGGCCCGTCCGCGGAGAACACGGACGCCGCGCGCGATTTCGACGGCTGGGGCGGCCTCGGGTTTGCGATCTTACCCCTCGCGCAAAACCAGTCGTAGGCGTCTTGCACTGCGCAGAGGACGGTCGTCGGCTGATAGCCGAGCTCGCGCTTCGCCTTTTCGATGTTGGCTCGCCGCTCGAGCCCGAGGATGTGAATCGCCGCGGGCGTCAATCGGTGCCGCTCGGGCGGGACGAAGCGGGTGACGAACGGATCGATCGCCTGAGCGATCGCGGACATCATCGGGCGCGGGAGCCGAATCGGCGGCCGTTTGCGGCCGGTCACCGTTTCGAACATCGCCATGAGCTCGTCCATCGTGCGGTACTCGCTCGCAAAGATGTACCGCTCGCCGCGCCGGCCCTTGTTCATGGTGAGCACGTGGCCCTCGGCGATGTCGCGTGCAGCGACGAAGGGAAACCCGCCGGGGACGTACGCCGCGATCTTGCCTTCCGAGAACGCGCAGAGCACGCCGCCGAGCCGCGACGGCAAAAAGTCGTTCGGGCCGACGATGCCGCACGACACCGCGACGCGCACGTCGAGGCCCCGCGCGGCCGCTTGCCAGCACTGCTGTTCGGCGGCCGCCTTCGACGTCGAATACGGCGTCGGAGAATGAAATGGATCGAACGGCATTTCCTCGTCGGAAGCCTGAGTCGGATCCCTCGGGTCGTAGCCGACCGCGCTGAACGATCCGGTGACCACGACGCGCTCGACGCGGTGCTCCTGAGCTGCGTCGAGGACGTATTTGGTTCCCATCACGTTGGTGTCGAAGATGGCTTGCCGATGCTCGGGGCTCCCGGTCACCGTCGAGACGATCGCGCCGGTGTGAAACACGCGATCGGTGTCGCGCACCGCCCTCGCGACCGCGACCGGATCGCGGAGATCGCCGACGAGGCGTTCGACGTCGAGCCCATCGACGGCTTCGGTCGACGCGCCGGGCTGGAGCAGCACCCGGACGGCGTCACCGTCCTTCAATAAGCGCCGCACCAGGTTTGCACCGA
>DATBBD010000468.1:0-5474 GCA_036271175.1 Polyangiaceae bacterium
GAATCCCACCGTCGCCGCCGTCGCACAACTCGAAGCGAGCGGCGTCAAGACGTTCGTCATCGGAATGCCCGGAACGACCGTCTACGCCGGGCTCCTCGACCAGCTCGCGGAAGCGGGCGGAACGGCGCGACCGACGGAGCCCTACTACTACCCGGCGGAGGGCGCGGACGACCTCGCCGCGACCCTGCGCCAAATCGGGCTCTCGGTGGCGATCAGTTGCGAAGTGACGCTTGCCACGGCGCCGCCCGATCCCGCGCTCGTGAACGTGTACTTCGACAAGACCGTGGTGCCGTTCGACCCGATTGACGGCTGGACGTACGTCGACCCGACTCACGTCGGGATCGAAGGGAAATCCTGTGCGCTTCTGCAGGGCGGCGACGTCCTCGACGTCCAGGTCGTCGCGGGCTGCACCAGCATCGTGAATTGAGTGCCCGCTCGCGCGAGCCCTGGACGGCGAGTAACATGGGCTCGTGGCGGTACCGGAACTACAAGAGCTGAGAGCCGAGATCGATTCGATCGATCGAGACATTCTGCGCCTCGTCGCGGAGCGCGTCCGACTCGTCCTTCGCGTCGGCGAAGTGAAGCGCGCGCGGCAGATGGCCGTTCACGATCCGGCTCGCGAACGGGACGTGCTCGAAAACCTTTCGAAGAACCCTCCCGAACCGCTCGACGCGGCGACGGTGCGAAGCATCTTCGAGCGATTGATCGAGGAGTCGCGACGGATCGAACAGGCGCACGTCTCACGAGGCTGAGCCGCCTGCGCCGCGACCCGGTCGCGAGCGAGCATCCTCCGAACGCGCTCAGTCGCTCATGCCGTAGCGGAGAATGCAGTAGAAGGCCTGAACGCCGTCCTTCCAGCCGATCTTCTTGCCTTCTTCATAGGTGCGGCCCGCGTACGAGATGGGAACTTCGTACACGCGCGCGCCGAGCCGCGCGACCTTCGCCGTCACTTCCGGTTCGAAGCCGAAGCGATTTTGCCGGATGCTGATCCGCTCGAGGACTTCGCGACGGAAGACCTTGTAACAAGTCTCCATGTCGGTGAGGTTCAAGTTGCTGAACCCGTTGCTGGTTCGCGTGAGGACCCAGTTGCCGACGGAGTGCCAGTAATAGAGCACGCGGTGCGGTCCGCCGAGAAAGCGGCTTCCGAACACCACGTCCGCTTTGCCTTCGAGAATCGGCGCGAGCAGCGTCGGATAATCCGAAGGGCTGTATTCGAGGTCGGCGTCCTGGACCAAGACGATTTGGCCCTTCGCTTCCTTGAAACCGCGGCGGAGCGCGGCGCCTTTGCCCTGGTTCACTTCCTGACGATAGAGCTGGAGCGCCGGATATTTCTTCGCGAGCTCGACCAGCAAATCGCCGGTGCCGTCGGTGGAGCAGTCGTCGATGACGACCATTTCGAGGTCGCATCCGAGTCGGTCGGATGCTTGCACGAGCGACAGGATCGTTTCGACCCACCGCAGCTCGTTGTAAACGGGAATGACGACCGAGAGCAGCACCGGCGGCTTCAACGGAGGCAATTCGATGGGCGGAAGCATGCGGCGAATCTCGCAGAGACGTGGCCCGCATGCAACGGTCTTGGCGTCCGGTCAGGGTAGCGGCGAGGCGCGACGGACGAAGCGTTCGTACAGCCACGCTAGACCGCCGGCCGCGAACACGACAAGGGTTGGAAACAGCGGCATCGAGTAGCGCGCGAACGCCAGGAACGCGGCGTAGATCGCGTTCATGTAAGCGACGACCGCGACGGCGGGCCAAACCACCACACCGGCTCGGCTCGCGGAACGAGCGCCCAGCGCGGCGAGCACCAACGTCAATGCCGCGACGGCACCGACGGCCACCGACTTCGAACGCGTTTCCACGATGTACCAAAACGTCACCAGCTGGACGACGAATTTGCCGACGAACTCGAGCGGGTCGTGAAGGACGCGACGTTTCATTTCGGCGCTCTCGATCTTGTCCTTTTGGACCTCGAGTGAAGCGACGCTCACGCCGTCCGGGATCGGCGGATCGCAGAAGTACTTGCCGTCCATGCCGCCGCAGCGAAAAAACGGTAGGCCGTGAGCGAGGAGGAGCGCGTCCTCGTATTGATTCGCCTCGGGATCCCACTTTTCGGTGTTGGGCTCCGAGCCGCCGAAGTTTTGGCGGAGCAGGTAATACTTCGGCTGGGCGTTCACGTAGCCGCGCAAGAACTCGCCCGGGCCGTTGCTGCTGATGCCCTTGAAGTCGCCGTGTGTGACTTCCATGTTGCGAATCGACCACGGTACGAGGAGGACGGCGAACGTCGCGAGCGCCACCGTAGATGCAGTGGCCCACTGCTTCACCGGCGTTTTCGTTTTTCTCCAGCGCAGATAAGCGAGCGGCAAGAGAACGAACGGGTAAAGCATCACGATGGGTTTCGTCAGCGTGGCGGCGGCCACGGTGAGCCCGAAGAGCAGACCGTTCCGCGCATTCGGGCGCAGCACCACGCTGAGCCCGGTCGACGCGAGCAAGACGGTCCAGAGCCCCATCAGCGTCTCTACTTCCGTCATGCCGACGTAGCGCATCGATTGCGGCACCAGCGGACAGAGGAGGGCTGCGACGACCGCGACGCGAGGACCGAAGAGGCGACCGGCGAGTCGCCATACGGCGACGCACGTGAGCCCGAAGATGACGCAATTGGCGATGATCAGCGGGCGAAAGAACGTCACGTCGGGCGGGCGCCCGCTCGGGCCGAACAGCTCGAGCAAGAGCGCGCCGAAGTACGGATAGAGCGGACCGCGACGCACCGTCGGTGTGCCGAAAAGACTGAAGCCTTTTCCGGCGGCGAGGTTCTCGGAGATTCTGCCGAACCCGTTCAAGTCGACGACCGGCGCGATGAGCCCCTGTCGTCGGTAGATCAACGCGACGAACGCGCCGGCGAGAAGGGCTCCATAAAGAAAAACGCCGAGGCCGATGAACCGTGCGCGCTCTGTCTTTTCCATCTAAATCAGGACGTACCAGCGGGGTGAGTGACGGCGTGACGTCGTCGCGCCCGTGAGACGGCGAGAGCCGAAAATCCGATCGCGACGGCGAGCCAGAACGTCAACCCGCGGAGCACGATCGTCAGGACTGCCGCCGCGGCGGGGGTCGCGCCGGACATGGCCCGGAGAACGCCGGTCATCGACGCTTCGGTGAGCCCGAGGCCGCCCGGCAGGAGCGCGAGAGTTCCCGCGAGCAACGGCGCCGAATACGCGACGAAGGCGTTCGGAAGCGAGACGTGCGTGTCGGGAAGCGCCGCCGCCAACACGACCACGATGGTTGCCTGAAGTCCCCAGGCGGCGAGTGAGAGCGCCATTCCGACGGAGTATGCCGCCGCCCCCCAGAGTTCGTAGAGCGAAGCGTGAGCGGTCTCCAGCTTTTCGCGAAACCGCGCGACGAACGGGATCTTCGCGAGGATGCCGATGAGACCGAGGGCGATCGGTCGCGATCTTCCGAGCGTGAAAAAAACCGCGATGACGATCGCGCCGGCGAAGCTCCCGAGAAGCGGGCCCCGCGACCACAGGAAACCGCCGATGCCGAGCGCGAGGAGCGACGCGAGATCCATGATCCGCTCGGCGACGATGATCGGCGCGCTTCGAGCCACCGGAACATCGGCGGCTTCCTTGAGCATCAACGCCTTCAGAAGCTCGCCGACTTTTCCCGGTGTGATGCTCATGCCGAGCCCGGCCAGAAACGCGAGCGCGCTCTCTCGCCAGGGCACCTTGATGCCCATCACGCGAAGAAAGAATTCCCACCTGGCCCCGCGAAGCGCGAAACCCGCGATGGACAGCGTGGCGCCGAGCGCGAGCGCGCCGCCGTTCAAGTGACGAAGGCCAGCCCCTACGGAAGCGGCGTCCCCGTAGAACAAGAGCGCCGCGTACGCGAGCACGCCGAGCATGAGCGGAACGAACAGCTTTTTCACCAGCTGCTTGTCGAAAAGCTGCTCGGGCTGTTCGAGTGCCACCGACCGGGATGATACCGTGAAGCACTCAGCGACGCGGTCGATTCGGCGCTCGGTCCGCGTCTTGCGGCCCCCAACGCCGCAAGCTATATCGGACCGGCTCAAGCGAGTCCGAGTCGATGAAGCAAACGGCGTCGCGCGATCGGTTGCTCTCGATTTCCGCTGTGGTGCTGATCGTCCTCGGCGTGCTCGTCGGGTGGATTCGCGCGAACAACGGCGGCGGCGACTTCAAGGTGCTGCACCTGATGGGCACCGGCATCCTCACCGGCACGAACGTCTACAAGTTCAACGGTTTCGGCGATGTCGGGCAGGGAATTTTGGGCATGGTGTATCCGCCGGCGACCGGATTCTCGGTCATACCGCTCGCGCTCCTGCCGTATTCGATCGCCAAGGTTTCGTTCTTCGCACTGTCGAACCTGGCGATCCTCGTCGGGGTCCGTTCACTGGTGCGTTTCGTCTCGAAGGACTCGCCGAGCTATGTGTGGATGTTCACCGTTGCGGCGATCCTGCTCAGCGCCGCGATCCGTTGGGGCATCATGTTGCTCCAAGGGGCGCCGCTCGTCCTCGGCCTGCTCTGCTCGTTTCTCGTCGCGTTCCATGGCGACCGTCCGCGAACGGCGTACGCCCTCGCCGTCTTCGCGACGGCCTTCAAGATGACCCTGTCGATTCCGTTCCTCGGTCTCCTCTTGTTGCGGCGTCGCTTCGTCGCCGTC
This sequence comes from Polyangiaceae bacterium, assembly GCA_036271175.1. Lineage (GTDB taxonomy): Bacteria > Myxococcota_A > Polyangia > Polyangiales > Polyangiaceae > DASZVB01. The sequence goes on from DATBBD010000468.1 coordinate 4,669, forward strand.
GGCGTCGCGATCGGCGTGTGGGTTCTCTTGAACGCTATCGGGTTTCACCGGATGGGTTCGGATGCTTTCGCGACGTACCAGGCAAACGTGCGTGCGTTCGAATCGCTCGCCGTGCCGCACAACATCAACGCGCCCGATCCTTGGCTCGGGGCGGCGCTGCCTCGTCTCGATTGGGTCTTTTTATTTTATGGGCTCACGAAGAACCTCGCCGTGTCGCGGTTGGCGAATCTGGCCTGCTGTGGCGTGACGGCGCTCTACCTCGCGTGGGAGGGGTGGCGCGTGAAGGCACCGTCCAGCGTCGCGACGAGCGCGCGGTTTCTCGTGCCGCTCGCGTGCCTCGGTTCGCTGTGCGTCTATCACCACCAATACGACGCTTGCATCTTCTTCGCGCCGCTGATCCTCTTCGCGTTCGGTCCGGCGTCGCTCCGGAAGCCGCAGTGGGCGGTGTGGCTCGCCGTTCCGCTCGCGTTCATGATCACCTTGTTGCCGATCGGCCAAGTGCAAAAGCTGATCGAGATCACGGTGGGCGAACACTGGGTCGCCCTGTTGAAGCTGACGTTCCCGGTGGCGATCACTGCCACGCTCATCGGTTCGTTCGCGATGATCAAACACGGCGCGGGCGAGGCACGGGACTCCGGACCGCTGCTCGACGTCGCCGAAGACGCCTAGGAGCCTGTCGGGCAAAGCCCGACGGGCTCCGTCGTGACTATCTCGTTCGAGGGGAGCGGAGCTCCCCTCGAGCTCCCCGAGAGCTGGGAAAGGGCGCCTCGAGGGGATCGACAGCGACGGGATGGAACTTAGCTTTG
>DATBBD010000469.1:0-14153 GCA_036271175.1 Polyangiaceae bacterium
GTCCTTCGGTGTCACGACCCCAACTCGACGGGACCCATCGAAGACTGTGGTGCGGGCGGCACGACGAACGCCGGAGGCACGACGAACGCCGGAGGCACGACGAACGCCGGAGGCACGACGAACACCGGAGGCACGACGAACACCGGAGGCGCGACGGGTAGCGGCGGCAAACCGAACACCGGAGGCGCGACGAACACCGGAGGCGCGACGGGTAGCGGCGGCAAACCGAACACCGGAGGCACGACGAACACCGGAGGCACGACGGGCAGTGGTGGGTCGCCCGTCGACAGCGGCGTCCCTGGCTCGAGTTGTCAGGGTCTGACAGACTCGTGCGGTTCCTCGCATGAGTCGTGCTGCACGTCGCTTCCCGTCAAAGGCACGACGGGCACTCAGACGTTTTATCGCGGCTACGACAACGTGACGTACACGGACATGTCGGCACCCGCGACGGTGAGCGATTTTCAACTCGATAAGTTCGAGATCACCGTCGGCCGTTTTCGAAATTTCGAGAAGGCGTGGGACGACGGATGGAGACCCAGCGCCGGAGACGGAAAGCACAAGCATCTGAACGGCGGCAAAGGGCTCACTGTTCCGAGCGCCACGTTCGAAACGGGCTGGAACACGTCGTGGGTGTCGCAGATGCCTGACACCGCTTCCGGGTGGGACACCGAGCTCACGTGCGACACGCCGTACTACACATGGTCGCCGACCGCGTCGGGGCAAGAGAGCGATCCCCTCAATTGCGAGAGCTGGTACGAGGCCTACGCATTTTGCATCTGGGACGGCGGGTTTCTCCCGAGCGAAACCGAATGGGACTACACGGCCGCCGGCGGGATCAAACAGCTCCCCTATCCCTGGGGAACGAGTGCGCCTGCTTCGAACACGGACCTGGCCAATTACGGGTGCAAGTACGGCAACGACGCCAGCGTCCGGTGCCACGGCGCAGATAGCATTGCGCCCGTCGGGTTGATCGACGCCGGCAAGGGCACTTACGGCCAGGAAGACCTCGCCGGAAACCTATCGGAGTGGACCTTGGACGGGTTCGCTGCCTACGCGACTCCCTGCGCCGACTGCACGCAACAGACGGCGATCTCGACCCGAGTGGTTCGCGGCGGAAACTTCCACACCAACGCCGCCTCGCTGGTCACGTCGTTCCGAGACAAGTACATGCCGCAGAACGGCTTCTATTACGTCGGCGCCAGGTGTGCGCGGACGCCATGACTATTGAGCGACGCTCCGCGCGGCGCTCTGCGCGCGCTGCGTGAAACCCGAACCGGTTCCCGAGACGAGTAGGATCGGGATCGTTGGAGGCCACGCAAGTTGCCGCCCTTCCGTGGGTCGCGTACGTTTTCCACTGGAATGCGCCGATGGTTCGCTCTCGAGCCGATGGTTCTGGCTCTCGGATCATTGGCCGTCGCGTGCGGATCATCGCCGCCGCTGGCGAACGGCGTGGCCGTCGGCGTCTCCACCGCGCCCAGGGCAGCGCCGGATCGTTCCGCGACACCTCTGTCGGCCTCTGAGTCGCCGCCCGACGGCGATGGTGCCCCCCAAAAAACAGCGGCGATCACTGCGCCCGGAAGCGCCAGCGCTCCTACGACGGGCGCGACGAACCGGCCTGAACCGCCCGACGGACGAACCAGCGTCGCGGACGATTTTCCGGAGGGTACGCGCTCGTTGAAGGTTCGCGAGGTGGCGCATGTGTTCGGCGCGCCGTCGGACCGCGCGCGGTACATCGGGAAAATCATGGGGGGAACGCGCGTCGCGTGGCGCCGCGTCGTGGCTCCGGACGTCGACGACCGCCGATCGAGTCATCGGCCGCCGCGGTGCGCGGCGTGGGTCGAAATCGTACCGAGCGGGTGGCTCTGCAAGACGCTCCTCGCTCCGTCTCCCGACCCGCCCAAAGGCGTTCGTCAACCGGTCGTGAAAATCGGACAGCCGACCCCCGACGACTATTTCAAGGTCATGGTCGACGACACCAAGGCGTTCAAGAGCGAGGACGACGTGCGCGCGGACGTCGTCGACAAGCTCGTGTCCACGAAGGTGATGCTCGTCGGAACGGGCGTCGTGCACGTCGACGATACGCCGTATCTGAAGACCGATCACGGCCTCATCGAAGCCGCGAGCCTCGCGAAATTCTGGCCTTCGGATTTCGAGGGAATCGTGCTGGCCGAGCACCCCGCGGTCGCGTTTCCGTTCGCCTGGGTGTTTTACGAACGCGGCGCGCGCAAAGCTCCCGTCTACGCCGCGCCCGATTCGAGTGGGGGCCCCGTGCGCGTCGCGACACGGCGCGAGATCGTCTCGTTCGGCGAAGAGCAAAACGGCTTCGTACGCATCGCCGACCGCGAGTGGATCGAACGGAAATACGTCCGCGTCGCGCGGCTCACCGACCCGCCGCCGGGCACGACCGACTCCGCGCAATGGATCGACGTCGATCGCGACGAGCAAGTGCTGGTCGCGTACCAGGGCACGAAACCGGTTTTCGTGACCTTGGTGTCGACTGGCGGCAAGAAGGATCCGACTCCGCTCGCGACCTATCAGGTAAGAGCCAAGGCAGCGACCACTCCGATGGACGGAGATCCGTCGATTCCCAATCACTACGAAGTGTCGGCCGTGCCCTGGGCGGTGCGATTCGCCAAGGGGTTTTTCATTCACGGCGCGTACTGGCACGACGGCTTCGGCGGCGCGCGGAGTCACGGTTGCGTCAATGTGTCGCCGAAGGACGCCGCGTTTCTCTTCGACTGGATCGCCCCCGCCGTGCCCGACGGATGGAGCGAAGTGGAAGTGCCGCTCGGGTCCGGCGCGGTCGTCCGCATCCGCGACCGCGAGCACCCGACACCGCCGCTCTTCGACTACTCGCGCGAAGAACCGTGGAACGTCGCGACGCCACCGCGGGAGTAGAACAATGAGCGCGAAAAGCGGCCGACATGGCCGGCGAGGCAGAGTAACTTCCGGCGCGTGAGCCGATCGGAGTCGAGGCAGCGCGCGGCGCGACACGCCGTGGTCTGCGCGGGGCTCTTCGTCGCCTGCCGGCCCCCGGGCGCACACTCCGCGGCGCTCCCGGAAACGCCCGAGGCTTGCCGAGCGCGCCGCGACGATCTCGGACGGTTCGTGAGCTCGCTGCCCGTGCAATCCGTCGCGTTGCCGACGCGTGTCGAACTTCCCGTGTCGATTCTCGGCGCGGTTCCCGGAGATGGTCCGCTCGTCGAAATTTCGCCGACGGAGATCGCGATGAACGGCCAGATCGCGAACGACGCGGCGCTTCGGGACCGCGTCGCGCGATTTCGTTCGTGGCTCGGCGCGTCGTCCGCGTCGTCCGCGTCGTCCGTCCTCTACGTCGCCGTGGCGGGCGAAACCGACGTGCAGACGCTGCGCGCCGTCGTGACCGCGGTGCCCGACACTACCGAGCTCCGGTTGCTCGTCCGTTCGCCGCCGCCGGTGCAAGGTGCGGCGAAAGAGGTGTCCGAAACCGCACGCGAATTGACGAGTCGGTTGCTCACCGAGCGCGATCCGGCGGCGCGCTCGCGCATCGAGCAAGAGGGATTCTCCGAGCTGTCGCACTGCGACGCGCTCACGGACGCGGCGGCTCGAACCACGACGGGGGATCCGGCCAGTCGATGGCAGGCGCTGAAGCCCGCCATCGTGCAGGCGCTTCCGTCGTGTGACTGCGGCGCGCTCGACACCGCGGGCTTGCGTCTCTTCGTCGGCGCCGAGCGTCGCGCGGGCGCCGGATCGCTCGCGTGGCTTCCGCTCGAGTTCATCCGCGACGAGCGCTGCGACGCCGCGATGCCCCTCAGGTCCATCAAGAAGCTGATCGCGCAGATCGAATCCTTCGACGCCGAGTTCTCGGGAGCCATCACCGACGACGCGATGAAGTTCGGCGACGTCGTCGTCAACGATCGCCTGCGCGTCTACTTTTGCGACGCCCTCCCGGGCGAAACCCTCGCCGCCGAAGAGCGCGCCCGAGCCACCCTGTTCGTGAAGGCCGAAAACGGCTGTCAGCCGTGGACGTTCGTTCCGCTCGCGCCGGGTTCGCCCTTCGGCGACTTCCGTCGTGCCGCCGCGACCAACACGCCGCCGCTCATCTTTCATTACCGCCAAGCCGCAGAAGAAATCCGGATCTTCGGGCCCGTCGATCCGGCGTCGCCGAGCTTCGCTACCGACGATCGCGAGTTCCCTTGCGACGAAACCTTTCGCATCACCGCGGTCGACGCGGGCTCGATCGGTCTCGAAAAGGGACACTGGTTTTACAGCGAGGCCACCTGCTCGAAGTCGACAGAGCCGGCGTTCGGCGGCTCGGGATGCGTCGCCACGCGAGCGTCGAGCGACTAGCGGCGGCGGTCTCCGGCGCGCGCCTCGAGGCGTCGTGCGGGCGCCCATCCAACGGGATGCGTTCGGAAAGGTTACTTCGGCTACCCGCCCGAAACCGGCGGAATGAGCGCTACCGTGTCGCCGTCCGCGAGCGTGTGATCGGCGTCCACGAAGCGCTCGTTCACGGCGCACCGCACCACCGCCAGTCTTCCGAGTAGCGCGGGATGCGTGTGTTCGAGGTAAATATAGAGCTCCCTGACGTCGCGGACGTCGGCGGGAAGCGTGAGCGCCTCTTGTCTGGACCGCACGAGGTCGGCGATCGCCGCGAAGTAGAGGAGCGTCACTCGGCGTTCCATCGTTCGCGAATCATCGCGACAAAGGGGCCGAAAGCCAGCGGGTTTCGGCTTGGCTCGGCAAAAACCGTTCAATTTTGCAGTGCTCGGCGGTAAAAAGGAAGAAGCGCCCGGCGCTCTCCGCGAGACGCCCTCGCGGTTCGCCCTCCCCACGCTCGAAAGAAGGTCACGATGGCTGAGAAGCAACGGCTCGGACGCGACGTGTTCATCGCCCTGGCGGCGATCGGTTGGGCGGACGGCAAGCTCGACGCCGAAGAGGCCGACGCCATCGTCCGAACGGCGCTCGAGGAGGGACTCGAGCTCGACGAGATCGAGAGCATCGAAGAAGCGACGAAGCAACCGATCGACGTCGGAGCGATCGACCTCGAACGATTGACGAAGGAAGATCGACTGTTCGTGTACGCGGTCGCCTCGTGGATGACGCGTCTCGACGGCACGACCGACGCGAAGGAGATCGAGGCGCTCGATCGTCTCGCGAAATCGCTCAAGCTCCCCGACGGGCCGCGCCGCGGCGCAGACGCCATCGCGCAAGAGATCGGGCTGATGGCAGAGGGCGACCGACCCGCGCGCTACGACCTGCCGCAGCTCCGCAAAGTGATCGCGCAACGGCTCGAAGTGGCCGAGCGCCGCCGCGCCGCGGCCCGGGACCAGTGACGTCACTCGGGCGATGAACGCCGCGCGTCCGCGACGGTAGGCGACGACACGCCGACGTCACTCGACGCGAAGGAGCAACCCCTTCAAGTATTCTCCTTCCGGAAAGCTCAGGAGCACCGGATGGTCGGGCGCTTGGGTGAGGCGCCGGACGATTTGCGCGTCGCGCTTGGCTTCCACCGAGGCGCTGAACACGATTTTCTGGAACAGATCCGTCGACACCAGACCGGAACACGAGAACGTCGCGAGAAAGCCGGTCGGGCGGACCAGCGCGAGCGCGACGCGATTCAAGTCCTTGTAGGCGCGAGCCGCGCGGTCGACCTGGGCGCTCGAGTGCGCGAACTTCGGCGGGTCGAGGACGACGCCGTCGAAGGTGCGGCCTTCGTCGCGAAAACGCCGGAGCGCTTCGAACGCGTCGGCGCGCACGTGTTCGATGCGATCGGAAAATCCGTTTTCGTTCGCGTTCCGCTCGGACAGGGCGAGCGCGTCCGCCGACGAATCGACGTTCACGACCTTCGTCGCGCCCGACGCGACGGCGTGGAGCGCGAACGAGCCGGCGAACGAAAACAGATTGAGCACTTCGCCGCCGCTCGACGCGCGGCCGACGATTTTTCGATTTTCGGATTGGTCGAGATAGGTGCCGGTCTTGTGGCCGCGCTTCACGTCGACCCAGAGGCGAACGGACGACCCCGACGCCGTCGCTTCGTCGATCGCGACGAGCTCCGGCGGATCGTCGCCGAAGAGCGTTCCCGTCTCGGGCGACAGTGCTTCCTTGTCGCGGCCGTCGACGTCGCTGCGATCGTACACGCCGCGCACCCCGGCGAGCTCGGCGATGCGCTTCGCGAGCTCACGCTTCAGTCGATCCATTCCCAGGGTCGACGCCTGGAGTACCGCGAAGTCGGCGTACCGATCGACGATGAGCCCCGGGAGCCCGTCGGATTCGGCGTTCACGAGGCGCGTCGGACCCGGCGAGCGCGCGGCGATCGCCGTCGCGAGCCGCCGCGCGAAGAACGCGTCGTCGATCGGTTCGTCGGTGAACGTGAGCAGGCGAGTGACGATCTGCGAGCGTCGATTCACGTAACCGCGAGCGAGAAATTCGCCGTCCGAGCGCACCACGTCGGCGATGTCGCCGTCGGCGATGTCGTCACCGATGCTCGCGATGGCGCCCGAGAACACCCAGGGGTGTCGGTTGAGCACCGGTTTTTCGCGCCCCGCGCGCAGGACGACGCGCCGACCGGGCGCGCGCTTCGGGGCGTCTAGGCGCGGCGACCGTGCCATGACCGCGTCATCGTTCCGTGACTAGAGCAGCTCGGCCCTGAGGCTAGGCGAGCATTTCGGACTTCGCGACGGGATAACCGGCCGGCTTTCGCACGGCGTACGAGAGCGCGAGGATCTCGACGAGGACGAGCCGGTAAACGGAGTGCACGTCGTCGACGTCGACGTCTTCGGCGTGGGCTTCCAACGTGGCGTCGAGGTGCTCGTGCACGAAGACGAGCAGGTTCGGCTGCTCCATCCCGATGACGTCGTCGGTGTCGAGCGCTTCCGCGGGGTCTTTCTTGCGGAGCTGTTCGTCGAGGTCGAGCAGCTCTTCCGTCGCTTGAATCGACTCCGCCGTCACTTCCTCGAGATAGCTGCCGTGCGCCCGCTCGAAGCTCATCCAGACGACCAGCGTCAGAAAATAGCCGAGGGCGAGGGCCGTTTCGTCGAGGGGGCTCGACAGCACGTCGCCGACGTGGGCGGCGAGGGCGGCTTGCTCACGCTCGAAGCGATCGAACGCCTCGTCGAGCTGGCCGCGCACTGCCTCGTCGTCGTCCGACAGGCTGCGCCGCACGGCGTCGAGCGCGGACTCCGCGACTTTCGCGTAGCTCGGCACCGGACGAATTGCTGTACCACGAACCCACACGCCAAGGACCCTAGCACGGGTATTCAGCGCGTCGCCGCAAGAAGACGAAGTTGGCCGAGCGACAGAAAACCGTCGAGCGTGCCCCATTCGACGTGCGCCAGTGTTCCCCTGCGCTCCCCGACCTCGACTTCGGCACCCTCTGGGACGATGCTTCCGGGTCCGTTGATTGTCACGCCGTTGTCGTCGAGCAAGCGCGCTTCTTCGACGACGACGACGGCGGGTCGATAGTCGAGACGATCTTTACGCGCCGCGAAAGCCATCCCGGTCGCGACGAAGAAGACGAGCGCGCCGAGACTCGCCGCAACGGCGCCGGTGAGGCGCGCGCGTTGCGACGCGACGAAGAGACGGAGCACGAGGCCGATCGACAACGCGACCGAACCGACGATCGCGAGCCAGGCCCAGGTGTTTTCGTCGAGCACGCCGACGATGGCGCGGCCGAGCGACGGGCGAACCTCGACGTCTTTCGCCGACCCGCGCGCACGGCGTCGCACGATTTCTTGTCGCACCCGATCGAGCCCGCGTTCGGCGTCCGTGTCGTTCGGCCGGGCGAGCACCGCCTCGCTGAACCCAGCGGCGGCTCTGCCGAGATCGCCGGCTTTCGCGCGGGACGACTGCGCCCGCTTCACGTAGGCGAGCGCGCGGTCGTAGCTCGCGTCGGGGTGTGAAAACCCGCGATCGGCCAGGAGCTCGAAGCGATCGATCGCGTCGTCGATCGCGCCTCGATCCATGGCTCCGACCGCCTCGGAAAACAGCGCTTCGTTCGAATCAGCGGCCCGAGCGATCGCGCCGAACGCGACGACGACCAAGAACGCGAGGCTCGCGAGAAGGAGGTGCTTCATGCGGCCCGATCCCGACTCGGAGGCCGCGCGCGATCGAGTCGCGTGACGACCGACGTCGCCAACGACACGAGCTCGTTCGGTCCGAGCCCCGTTCCCTCGGCGAAGCGGAGGCGATCGCAGTCGTCGAGCACGGTCACGATGTCCTTCGCGAGCTCGTCGTCGGCGCCGCGAAGGACGAGCTCCGCGTGGAGCCGATTGCGCAACGTCGCGCGACCCTTGAGCCCGAGACGCGCTTCGACGCTCGCGTACACCGCGCGCTCGACCGCACCCGAGACGGGCCCGGCGTCCTTGGCGCTCGCCGCGGTGCGCGCCTCGGCGAGCGCCTTCTTCACGAGCGTCGAGGTGGAACGCGCGCGCGACTCGAATCGCCGCCGCGCGCGCCGTGACAATTCGACGACCCCGCGGAGGCCGAGCACCGAGAGCGGTCCCAGCGCCACGAGCAGCCAAAAGGTCCTCGTGTCGGTCAGGTGCCGTTCGGACGTCGTGAAGGCGCGGAGTTGCTTCCGTGGCGGCCCGAGCCCATCGAGCGGATCCTTCGCGGCGGACGGTGCGGCCGCGGCGTTCGGAGTCACAGCCGCTTTCTGACTCGGCGCGACCTCGACGTTGCCGAGACGCACGCGCGCGATGCGATATCGAGCCGCGCCGGGGTCGTAAAACGGCAACGTCACTTCGCCGAGGTCGACGTTGCCCGGGTTCTCGATGCGCACGACGTAGTTGAAGTCGCGCCAACCGGTGATCGCCGACGACGTCGGCGTGATGGCTTCCTTAGTCGTCGGCGCGGGCCAGTCGACGCCGTTTTGCTCCGGCAGCTTGACGGTGTGCGGCAGGTTGCCGCTCCCCTCGACGCGAATCTTCACGGAGACCGCGTCGCCCGCGTCGATGCGTCGCGGATCGACGTTCGCGGACAAGTTGAAATTACCGACGTCGCCGAGTTCGTACCCGGGTGGACGACCCGCGAGCGGCGGATCGCTGACCACGACGCTGAGCTCGGGGCTGTATCGGACGAGCCCTTGAAGCGGACCGTTCTCCGGGTACCCGGGGCCACGCATCCCGACCTTCATCGAGCCCACCTTGAGCACGCCGGAGTGGAGCGGAAAGATCGCCACTTCGCGGAGCTTCACCACCGACCAATCGGTGCCGTCGATCGGGACGATGTAGCGCGGCTGTCGATACGAGCTGTCGACCACCACCTGTGACAGGAAATCGGCGCGGCTCGGCTCCGACGAGTTGATCTCGTCGAAGGGCCCGCGGCTCCCGTAAGCGTAAATGCGGAGCCGCACCTCTTGGCCGACCACGGCGTGCGACGGCGTGACCGTCGCGCGCACGAAGGCCATCGGATCGGCGGCGTGGGCCGCCGTGTACTCATCGGGCGCCGACGGGCGACCGCCGGCTTGCGCCTCGAGATCGTCCAGGCCAGGGAAGTTCGGCATGCGCCGCAGCAGGCCGAACGGGTCGAAGGGGTTCGACGGATCGAACCCCCGGTTCCGTTGAAGAAACCCTCCAGCGACCACCTCGATGGTCGCGGCATCGCTTTGAAGCGAACCGTTCCCGACGTCGACGGTGGCCGGACCGACCGTGAAGCGTCCGGGCTTCGTCCCGGTGACGATCCACGTCACCTCGATGCCGCGCCGCCGCTCGAAGTGTCCGTTCGTGAACGAAATCTGTTGAGACGTGGAGATGTTCGGGCCCTGGACGGCGAGCCCCGGCGAAACGTGAAGGCGTGCGTTCGTCGGATCGTCGTCGGAGTCGCTGAGCGCGCTGACGTCGACTTGAAACGATTCGCCCACCGCGACGTGATCTTGGCCGACGGTCAAGTGAACCGACGTCGCGGCCCGAGCGCCGACGCTGAACGTCCAGAGCGCCGCGGCGACCGCGAGGTGGCGTTTCACTTATCCTCCATGCCCGACACCTGCGATCGCGTGGCATTCTTCTTGGCCGCCTCCTGCTGAACGGTCGGCGCTTGTTCGAGCTGGTCGAGCATTCGCTCGTCCTGACTCAAAGAGGGCTGATTCTTCTGCCCTTGCGGCTTCGGCTCGGAGCCCTTGTCCTTCCCGTCGTCCTTCTTCTTGTCCTGATCGCCCTGGTTCTTGTCGTTCTTTTTTGGCTCCGGGGGCTTCTTCTTGTCGTCGTTTTTCTTGTCGTCGTTCTTCGGCTGACCCGCGTCGGAGGATTCGTCGTTCTTCGGCTTTCCGCCGTCTTGATCCTGATTTCCGCCGTCCGGGTGATTGTCGGGGGGCTTGCCGGCGTCGGGTTTCTTCTGCTCCTCGATCCGACGGAGCGCGATGGCGCGGTTCCACGCGGCGCGGCCGCCGACCGTGTCGTCCTTCTCGGAGCTCGCGGGCGAGAGCTTCAACGCGGCGTCGTAGCCGGTCACCGCGTCTTCGTACTTGGCGCGCAGAAATTCGAGATTGCCGGTGAGGTACTCCGCGTTCGCGCGAAGCTCGACGGTCGCGGCGGGATCGGTGGCCACCATACGCACGATGCGTAGCGCGCAGTCGACGCCCGGGCTCCTTTGGTCGTTCGCGGGCGGCGCGCCGCCTACCGGTGGCGTGTCGTCGCCGAAGCGCGCGCCGAACCGCTCGGCGACTTTGAAGAGCGCGAGCCCGAGGTCGATGCCCGCGTTCGGGAGCTTTCGAATCGAGTCCGGCACGCCGATTTCGCCGGCCTTGCATTCTCCGGTCGACAGGTACGTCTCGAGGAGCTTCGCCGCTTCGGGCGCCTTGCCGGCGTCGTAACTCTTCAATGCGTCGTCGACGACGGGAGAGTGACGGACGAACGTGCCGTCGTTGCACCCGAAGAGAAGGAGGACGAGCGCGGTGACGCCGGCGCCCACGGCCGCCTTGCGCAGCGCGTCCTTGGCGCGCTCGCGCGCGCGCGACGGCGACTCGGGAACGAACGCTTCGACGACGAGGAGCAGCACGGCGAGGAGGGTCGGGTAAAAGTACACGTCGGCGTAGACGGTTTCGACGCGCTCCGAGAGCTCCTCGGTCATCATCGTCTTCATCGCGGCGGCGATGTCGCTGATGCCCGTCGAGCCGCGCTCGCTCCGGACGATGTTGCCGCCCGTGGTTTGCGCGATCTTGGTGAGTTGCTCTTCGCCGCTCGCCGAGAGCGACGTGGTGAGCGGCGCGCCGTCGTCGCCTTTGCGAATGCCGTGCACGTTGCCGTTGTCGTCGACATCGGGGATCGGCTCCGGCGTTCGTCCGCCGATCTGCACGACGTGAATCGTCACGTGCTCCTTGGCGGCGGCTTCTGCGACCTGGACGGGGTCGCCTTCGAGATCCTCGCCGTCGGTGACCAGCACGATCACCCGGCGATGCCGCGGCGACAGGGGATCTCGATGCAGCAAATCGAGCGCCGCTTCGAGGGCTCGGGCGATCGCCGTCCCGCCGACGGGCATGTCGATCGGAGAGAGCTGCGTGAAAAATTGCGCGATCGCCCCGCCGTCGCTGGTCAGCGGGAAGCTTATCGGTTCACCGGCGAACGCGACCGCGCCGAAGCGGGCGCCCGGCAGATCGGCGATGAGCCGGCTCACTTCCGTCTTCGCGCGCAGGGTGCGCGACGGCGTCACGTCGCGTGCGTACATGCTCTTCGAGTAGTCGAGGACGATGATGACATCGAGGTTCGTCGCCGGAACGAGCCGCGTCCCGCGTCCGTATTGCGGTTGCGCGGCCGCGACGAACGCGACGGCCACCGCGAGCACGAGCAGCACGCCCTTGAGCGCCCGCCGCCCCGCGGCGTTGTCGGTCACCAAGGCCTTGACGCGCTCGTCGTCGCCGAAGCGTCGCGACGCGCGGATGAGGAGCAGCGCACCGACGACCAGGGCCGCGCCGACGACGGCCGCCAGGGCCGTTCCGGCGAGCCACCAGGGGTGCGAAAACCTCACGGAAACCTCCGCTGCACGAACGCGCGCAAGAACGCTTCCATCGCGACCAAGAAGACTCCGGGCAGGAGCAAGTAACGATAGAGGTCTTCGAAGCTCGCGATCGTCGACTCGAACTTCGTCTTCTCGAGCTGGTTCAACACGTCGTGGAGGCTGGCCTGGAGCGCGCGTGCGTCCGTCGCGACGTAAGTGCGACCGCCGGTCTGTTGGGCGATCTTCTTCAAGAGCTCGGGGTTCGTCGGATAGTTCTTCGTGACGTAGTGCGGTTGACCGAAGAGATCGAACCCGTCGAGTGCCTGAGCGAGCTCGCCGGACCCGATTTGCACCGTGTACACCCGCGCGCCGACGACGCTCGCGAGGTGGGCAGAGTATTCGGGTGCGAGCCGCCCCGCGTTGTTGTCACCGTCGGTGAGGAGCACGATGGCCTTGCTCGCCGCGTGGCTACGACGGAGCCGCGCCACCGCGACCCCCAGCGCGTCGCCGATCGCCGTCGCGCTCCCGTCGATGAGATTCAGCTCCATGTGCGATACGAGTGCGTCGAGGAGCTGGTAGTCGAGCGTCGGCGGCGAGAGCACGTAGGCCTCCTTGCCGAATACGACGACGCCGATGCGATCCGTTTTTCGTCGCGAAATGAAGTCGCGAATCACCGCTTTCGCGGCATCGAGACGCGTCGGTTGCAGACCTTGCTGGCGCTCCGGCGCGAGCCGTTTCAAATCTTCCGGGAGGTTCTCGATGACCGCTTCCATCGACCCCGAAAGATCGAGCACGAGAACGACGTCGATGCCTTCTTCTTCGCTGGTCTCCGGTTGGATCGTGTTGACCGGCCGGGCCGTCGACAAGATGAGGAGCGCGAGCGCGACGGAGCGAAGCACGCCGGGCACGTCGCGAACCCACACGCGAAAGCCGAGCGGACCACCGAGGAGCGGCCTGACCGTGCCCAGACGGAGCCGCGGGACGCGCCGGTCGGCGCCCAAGGTGGTTCGATAGAAGACGAACGGGATCACGACCAGGCCAACGAGGAGCCACGGGTTTTCCCATCTCGCCGAGAACCAGAGCGGGCCCTTCACCGCGAGCGGGTACGACACGCCGAGGACGACCGCGACGATCGTCGCGGCGACCAAAACGCCGATGCGGGCCGCTCGTTTTCCGGGGTCACTCATGGCGCGCGGTCTCCTTTCGGAGTCGTCGATCCACGGTCCGCGTCCATCGGCGCGTCACGCATGCCGGCCATCGCCGGCATGGTGCTCCTCACGATGTGCTCGGCTTGCGAGAGGGCTTGGTAGCACTCAGGTTCGCTCGGCACGAGCTTCGCGAATTTCACGAGATCCGCGTCGCGGAGAAACGCGTCGACGTCGCCGAGCGCTCCGAGCGCCGGCAAGATCCGGCGCAGCGCCGACACGGCCTCGTGGGTGGTCGTTTCGAGGCCGTCGAAGCCATAACGCGCACCGAGGTAGCGCCGCACCGCGTCCGAGACGCGATCGAAATGCTCGGCGTAGCGGCCGTCGCGCACGAGCTCGGCGGTGCGTACGTCGAAGAGCTCTTCGAGCGCGACGTCCCAGGGAGGCCGCGGCGGCGGGGGAGGGGGGAGCACCTTGGGGCGCTTGTTCCACCAGCGAAACGCCGCGAACGCGAGCGCCGCGACGACGAGCGCCGCGGCGGCGCCGATGGCTGCTTGTTTCGCCGCGGTCCACTCCTCGTTCTGCCGAATTGGTTTTAGGTTTCCCTTGGGCTTCGCGTCCGGCGTGTTCGCCGTCGGATCTTCGATGACGATGGTGTGCGGCTTGGTGCACAGCGTTCGGACCTCGCCGCTCGCTCGCGCCAGCGAGATGGGGAGCGACGGCAACTCGAGCTCGTGACGCCCCGCCTTGGGAGGCAGAGCGACGAACGGCAGCGAGAGATGGCTCTTCGTCCGATCTCCCGTCGTTTGCGCATCGAGCTTCGGCGCGACGTTGCCGGCCGGGTTCGGAATGAAGAACCCTGCCCGCTCGAGCGTGCGTTCGTCGTCGCCGCCGGAGCGCGAGCCGAGGCCGCCGGGGAGAAGCGAATCTCCCTTCGGATGATCGACGACCACCTCGAGCATCAGCGCATGGCCGCTTTCGCCATGAAGCGGGAACGTCTCGGTGACTTTGGGGCGTTCGCTCCCCGCCGGAAAATCTTCGCGGCAAAAACCGGATGGTTCGTCGTCGGGGGTCGCGGGAGCCCCCGGAGGCGTGATG
>DATBBD010000470.1:0-5326 GCA_036271175.1 Polyangiaceae bacterium
CACAAAACCCTCAGGACTTCGCCGGGACGTTTCCGCTTCCCGAGTCGCAGCTCGACCGCTTCATGGTGCGGATCAGCATCGGCTACCCGCCGACCCACGTCGAAACGCGGTTGCTGCTCGGCACCGAGACGGACCGCGTCGGGCGCGTGCCCATCGTGCTCGACCCCGAGGCGTTGCTCGACCTCCAGGCAGACGTCGACCGGGTGACGTTCGAACCGGCGCTCGCGTCGTACCTGCACGCGATCGTCGTGGCGACGCGGTCCACTGCGACGTTGGCCCTCGGCGCGTCCACACGCGCCGGCATGAATTTGTCGCGAGCCGCCCGCGCCCGCGCGCTGATGCGCGGCCGTCACTACGCGATCGCCGACGACATTCACGCGCTCACCGTGCCGCTGCTCGCCCACCGCGTGCGCCTCGCCGCGCACGCCGAAGGCTACGTCCCGAGTCGAGAGGAGTCCGAGGCCGCCGTCCGCGACGCGGTCGCGCGCGTCCCCGTTCCGCTCTAGTGGGGCGTCTGCGAGATAGAGTCCAATGAAACGACTACGCTGCACCAGACGCTTGCGAAGCACATCGCGGACGGTGCTCTAGCCCGGAGAAACCGTGGTCGCCGCGCCGGACAGCACTCCACCCACTCGCGATCCGTTCGACGCGGACAGTCCGCGCCGCCGGTGGCTGAGCCGCTTCACGCGGGCGTTCAAGCCCCCGCGCAAGCTGAAGATCACCCGCGAGGGGAAATTCTTCATCATCTTGACCCTCAGCGTCGGGCTCGCGGCGATCAACACCGGGAACAACCTTCTCTATTTGCTCCTCGGCATGCTGCTCGCGCTCATCGTCGTGTCGAGCATCATGAGCGAGCTCAGCTTACGAAAGCTCAGCGTCGTTCGTCGATTGCCGGCGCGCGCGCAGGTCGGGCGCCCGCATCTCGTCGAGATCGAGGTGCACAACCACAAGAAGCGCGTGCCGAGCTACGCGATCGAGATCGAGGATCTTCGCGCCGGACAACCCGCCGACAAGCGTTGTTTCTTTCTGAAGATCAGCCCCGACTCGGCGCAGGTCGCGGCCTACCGACGCACACCCGCGAAACGCGGCCGCGATCGCCACGTCGGATTTCGAGTCGCGACGCGCTTTCCGTTCGGCTTGTTCGAAAAATCGCGCGAGCTCCGATCCGAGGGAGAGCTCATCATTTATCCGGCCGTCGATCCCGTGAAGCTGCCGCCCGATCAACCGGGGCAACGCGCCGGCACGCACGGCTCGCTCGGCCGCGGCTCCGGCGACGAGATTCTCGGCGTGCGGCCGATGCGCGACGGCGACGACCCGCGCGACGTTTACTGGCGGAAGAGCACCCTCGAAGGGCAGCTCGTTTTGCGCGAACGCGCGCGCGAAACCCAGCGCCACGTGACGCTGGTCGTCGAATCGTCGCACACCGACGGGCCACCGGACGAGTCGTGGCTCGGCCGATTCGAGCGGCGCATCCGCGACGCCGCGTCGCGGTCCGTCGCACACTTGCGTCGCGGCGACAGCGTGACGGTGATCACGACCGCGGGCGATCGCGTCCGCGCCGACAAATCCGTGGGCGCCGATCCGGTGCTGCGACTCCTCGCGCTCTTGCAACCGAGCCCCGCGCTGCCGAAAAGCGACCGTCGCATCGCGCGCGCGCGCGCCGCCGCCGACATGGACTCGGTCGTCGTGCTGTCGCCTCGCCCCGTGCGGCGTCCCGCGCCGACCGCAGGAGAACGGTGAAGTTCGGCTTCGTCCATCGCGTGATGACCGATCTCCTCGCGGTGCTCGGTCTCCTTTCGTTGATCACGAGCGGCGAGCTCGATCCGTGGATGAGCGGCGGCATCGTCATCGGGCTCATCTTCGCGGTGTTCATTCCCGAGCGGCTCCAGGAGCATCCGCGAACTGGCAACGTCGGCGCGGGGCTTTCGCTGGTGCTCCTGATCGGTCAATTGACACGGCTCTTTCTCGGCGGCGACGTCCTCGCGTTGGCCGTCGAGTTCGCCGCGGCCCTCCAGGTGATCCGCCTCGCGACGCGACGCGGAGCCGCGCACGATCAGCAGATCATCTTGCTCGCGCTCGTACACCTGGTTGCGGGCACCGTGCTCGGCGGCGGTCTCGCCTACGGGCTTTGTTTTTTCGGATTTCTGGTCGTCGCGCCCGGCGCCCTGGTGCTCAGCCATCTACGCCGCGAAGTGGAAGGCAACTACCGACAAGGCGCCCGCGATCGAACCGGGCTGCCCGTCGACGTCCCGCGTATCTTGCGAAGCCGAAGAGTCATCAGTCGTCAGTTCTTGCTGACGACGTGTTCGCTCTCGATCCCGATCTTCCTTTTCACGGGAATGCTCTTCGTGCTGTTCCCGAGAGTCGGTTTGTCACTGTTGCTCCTCGGTCACGCGCGGTCGACACGGATGATCGGCTTTTCCGACCGCGTCGATCTGGGCGGCGTCGGGCGGCTGCGCACCGATCCGACGATCGCAATGCGCGTCACGCCGGCTCATCTTTCGGACAATCCGCCGCTCCGGCTCGCGTTCTACCTGCGCGGGACCGCGTTCGATCGCTACGACGGAACGACGTGGTCGCGGACCCGCACCGGGCGATACCCCGCCGAGCAACAGGGCTCGCTGGTCATCGTTCATCACTACGACAGCGAACCGGCGCGCCGGAGCCTTCAGATCGACCTCGAACCGATTTCGCCCCCGGTGATCCTCTTGCCGCCCGACGCGGTGTCGTTCCGGCTCCTCACGCGCGGCGACCCCGTGCTCGGACGCGCGACGCCGGTGTTCGTCGGCCCGGAGGGCGAATACAAATACTCCGGCGACGACCGCGGCCTTCGCTACGAAGTGCTTTCGAAAGGGGCGGCGCCGATTGCTGCCGAGCCGCTCGACGCGGTCGAGCGAGCGCGCTACCTCGTGCTTCCGCACCAGCTCCCGGAGCGAGTCGCTCGCCTCGCGCGCGACTGGACGCGTGGCATCGTCGGCGCGCGCGCGGAAGCAACCGCCATCGAGCTGCATCTCAGGAACGAATATCGGTACGACCTGGACTCGCCGTCGGGCGCGGCGAAAAATCCGCTCGATCATTTTCTGTTCGAGTCGCACCGCGGTCACTGTGAGTTCTATTCGACGGCGATGGCGGTGCTCTTGCGCACCGTCGGCGTCCCGACGCGCAACGTCACGGGCTTCGTCGGCGGCACCTACAACCGCTTCGGGCATTTCTACGCGGTTCGGCAGGGCGACGCGCACTCGTGGGTCGAGGTGTACCTCGACGGCGTAGGCTGGACGCCGTTCGACCCCACGCCGCCGGCGAATGCGACCCCTCAGGTTGCCACTTCCGGACTCTTCGCCGTGCTCCGCGACATGGCCGAAGCCGCGGCGCAGCGCTGGAGCCGTTACGTCGTTGGTTACGACCTCGAGCAGCAGATCCGGCTCCTCCGCTGGGCCGTGAAGCGCTACGAGGGCACCGGTTCGCTGCACCGTGGTTTCCTGAGCGTGCGATCGCCATGGAGGACCGGCATCCTCTTCATGGGCGTGTTCCTGATCTTCGGCGGCGCTTACTACCACTTGAGGTTCCGGAAACGCGTACCGCGCAACTCGCCCGTCGATCCCTCCGAGCGGCCGGCAACGGTGCAGATCGTGGCACTTTATCGTTCACTCGAAGCCGCGATGGCCGTCCGCGGAGCACCGCGCGTCGCGAGCACGCCGCCACTCACGCACGCCGAAGCGTTGTCCGCGCTCAATCACCCCATCGCGGGCGAAGTGCTCGCCCTGACTCAGCGCTACGTCGAGGTGCGGTACGCCGGGCAGTCGCTCACCGAGCAGGACCGACGCGAGTTCACGCGCCGCGTCCGCGCGCTTCGTCAGAACGAAGTTGCCCCCGATGCCGCGCCGCCGTCGGTTTGACCGATGCCGCAACGGCTCGTCGACGACGCCGTCGCCCGGGCATCGCGAATCAACGCCGGAAACCTCGAGCCAGTCGTCGACGAAGAACCGAAACTCGTCCCGATTGCAGCAACTCGCCACAGTGCCCCGCTGTGTCGGTGCAACGTTGCACCGCGTGCACGCTCAGCTGTGGACAATGCGTCGCGAGCGGCGCGCTCAGCTACGCGCCGTCTGGAGGACGATCTCGCCGTCGCTGCGCGCCCCGACGCCGTAGAACGCACCTTGCGGGGGTCGTGCTCCCATCGCGTCGAGGTCGAGGGTGGGCGAGCCGTGCTCGACCCACGCGACGACAACCGAGTCCATGTCCGCGCCGTCGCTCGGCAGTTGGAGAAAGCTCACGTCCACGCCGTCTCTCAACTCTTCCGGCGTGATAGCCCGCTGCGTCGAGGCGAGCGGCTGCGCGTACGCGTCGGGAACCTGATGCTGATCCAGCGTGTCGCGACGGTAAGACTGCACGATGAGCCGGAGCTCGCCGTCGTTCTGCACCTGTTCGCGGGACGACACTCGTGTCCGAACCTGGTCGACACCCGTCACCCCGAGCGCCGTCGCCGCGATAAGCGAGATCCAGGACACAGCGGATGCGGTGACTAGCTGGGGGCCTCGTCGCGTCGACACGTTGTTCTTAGTAAGCACGTCGCGTGCCAATGCCAGGCCTCCTTCCGATTGCAGTGCCACGGCACCGCTTGGGCCCTTCGTGCCCCTTTCAACGCGGCGAGCGTTTCGTCGTTCCCTCGGCATTTCCTCTGCCGATCTCGGATCGCGGGCCGCTGCGGTTGCGCACTGAATCGCCCCGAGAGTCAGTCCCATCGCTCGCGACGGCGGCGCCCGAGCTGCCACCGTGGCAAATCCACCGTGCGACTTCGGCACGGACCTGTGCAGTTTTCAGACGGGCGGAGTGGCTCAGTGCCCGGCGAGGGCTCGCGCGGCCCAGGCAGCCGCGCCCGCACACGTGCCCGAGGCGGTTGCGCCGGCACCTTGGCGCAAAAACGGTCCACCGACGATCGCAATGTCGCGGCCTTTCCGGGTCACCGAGAAGGGTCCGGTCATCGAGCGCTCCACGCAGCGGCGTTCTCTTGGTGGGCTCGAGTCCGCTTGGAGGTCCGCTTTTGGTCCGGCTCCCGCCTTGGCGTCCGGTTTCGCGCCGGAGCTTGCGCTCGCGTCGTCCGCTTGAGCGCCGGCGCCGCGCTCGAACGCGTGCTCGCCCCGCGTCGCTGCTGCCACATCGTCGTATCTGAGGTGCCACAAGACGGCGACCCGATCCCCGTCACGAAAGACGCCCAAGCGATCGCCAGCCCAATGACTCGCCGCCTCCTCCGCGGCGTGCCGGGGCAACCACTCCTCGAGCATGAGCCGCGACGACTCTTCGCCGAGGACGTCGTGATAGACGAGGG
>DATBBD010000471.1:0-12897 GCA_036271175.1 Polyangiaceae bacterium
CTCCGTGGTAATTTCGTCGGTCACGGAGGCAATTGCCATGGCTCACCCTGTTGCTTGGTTTCAGATCAGCGGTCCCGACGGTGGAGCGCTCGAAGCGTTTTACGGAGGCTTGTTCGGCTGGCGGATGGAACCGTCACCCGACGGCTCCATGAAAATGGTGGCCGCCGACGAGGGCGGCATCAACGGCGGCATCGCGACGGCGCCAGACGGTCGCGCGAACGTCACCGTGTACGTTGGCGTCAGCGACGTCGCGGAGCACCTGAAGAAGGTGCAAGACGCAGGCGGAGCCGTCGCGATGCCTCCGATGCAGCTCCCCGAGGGAATGGGCTGGATCGCCGGATTCATCGACCCCGCCGGAAACTGGGTGGGCCTTTGGCAGCAAGGCGCGCCACCCTCCGCGCCCGCGAAGCGCGCGAAGAAAGCCGCAAAGAAGGCCGTGAAGAAAGTCGCACCAGCAAAACCCAAAAAAGCAGCGAAGAAGGCTCCCGCAAAGCCGGCGAAGGCGGTCAAAGCTGCGCCCGCGAAGAAGACGAAGAAGAAGAAAAAGAAATAACGACGGTCGCCCGGCGGCGCCGTAACGCGTGCGGTTCATCGACGACGCGCGACGGCGCCGCAACGCGTGCGGCTCATCGACGACGCGCAACGGCGCCGCAACGCGCGCGGATCGTCAACGACGAGTCACGACGCCGTCGGAGGCGACTTCGACGACGATGTCGTGCGCACCGGGAGCGCTCGAAGGCAACGCGGCGCGAAGTACGCCGTCGCCGGGCTCGACGATGGCGCGCGCGTTGGGATCGACGGGAACGTCGAGCCGTTTCACGGAGAGCGGGCCCGGCCACAACGGGCGACCATCGGCGCCCCAACGCATCGCGAAGAGATAGTCCGCGGTGCCGGGGCCGCCGCTTCGACCGAGCCGGAAAAAGAGCAGCGTATCCGGCGTGTCGAGCGACAAGGACAACGGCGCCGGCGCGCTCGACGTCCAGGGCAAGGGTGCGCCGTCGCGGCCCCAGGAATATTCGCCGTTTTCGCTCACGAGCTGCGCGACAGCGCCGTGCGGACCCGCCGCGGCGATGACCCAACCGCGCTGCGGCCAGTAGAGGATCGAGAGCCGGTCGCACGACTCGACGTGGAGCGCGTCGTAGTCGGCGAAGGCTTCGCCGTCTTCGGCCCAACGACGAAGCGCGACGCTGTCGCTCGAGGCGTTGCACCACGCGACGAGCACGTGATCGCCGGGTCCCGGCGCGAGCGAGAGCTCCGACACGCCGTCTTTCACGCCGCCGATCGGACGCTGTTTCACCCAGACCGGGTTCTGCTTTTCGTCGAGGAGCGCGACGAACGGACGGCGCTCGCCGTGCAACGCTTCGAGCAGCACCGCGTTGCGACCGCCTCCGAGCGTGACGACCTGATACGCGAGCGGATACGGAACCGGTGTGCCGAAGTGCGGCTCGATCACGCTCCGGGCGCGCGTGAGGATCGGATCGGGCCCGTCGAGCACGCCGCGTCGCGCTTCGACGCGCAGATCGGCGCGACCGATGGCTTCGGCGAGACTCGTCGGCGCGAGCCGAGACGCCGGAACCGTGCTTGCGCTCGCCGATTCACTCGGCGAAAGAGCCGCTGTTCCGTCGCTGCTCGTCGCTCCTCGCCGGCACCCGACGACGAAGACGGCGCACGCCGTCGCGACGACGAACGGTTTCATGCCGGCGCCTGGGCCTGCGGCATCCGCGCCGACAAGCGACGGAGCGCCGCAGCCGCGAGGATCGCGAGCGCGGGAGTCACGACCAAGTGATAGCGATCATCGCCGAAGAACACGGCGTGCGTGAGCGAGGTCGCGAAGATCCATCCGAGGAGAAAACGCTCCACGCCCTCGAGCACGGGCGCGCCGGGTATTCGGAAGAGCGGCACCAGCGGAAGTACCGTGGGCAAGACCCAAAATGGGTGATCGTCGCTGATCGCGGCATACGCGGCGAAGGCGAGCACGAGCGCAAGCAAGACGGCTTGCGAGACCGTGCCCGGCCCGCCGAGCCGTCGCGGCGACGGCAGCGCGACCACCCCGAGCATCGCGGCGACGAGGAGGATCTGGTGAAACGCCGTCAAGAGCGCGCGGCCGGCGACGCGGCGCGACTCGGGCCACGACGCGACGTCCGCTTCGTGCAGATACTCGATGGGAAACGATTCGTGATCGTAGGTCTGCGCGAGCTTTTTCGGCATGAAGCCGAGCCAGTGGAGTGGATCTTTCGCGATCGTGGCGACGGCGATTTGCGCCCAGCAGCGGTCTTGCTGCACTTGCCCGGTTACCACCGGGCAGCCATCGCGCGCGCGCAACGTTTGAAAGCGTCCGGTCGGCGTCAACGCGCCGATCGCGAGATTCCAGCCACCGTTCGTCGACACGAGCGCGCAGCCGTCCATGACGCGGCAGTTCCGATACGTCCACGGCAGCACCGTCGCGACGGCGACGAGCACGACCACCGAAGCGCGGATCAACGTGTCCGCGCGGCGCAGCGGAAACGCGAACGCGACGAACGGCGCCGCGAGGAGCGACGAGGGACGGACCAACGTCGCGAGACCGAACGCGACGCCCGAGAGCACGACGCTCGACCAGCGCGAGCGTCGAACGACGATCCACGCGCCGGAGAGTACGAGGAGCGCCGCGAGCTCTTCGTTCATCAACGCGGCCGAATAGATGATGAGGCCCGGATGGAGCGCCGTGATGCCGGCGGCGATGCGGGCGCGATTCAAGGTGAGGGCACGGAGGGCGAGCCGGTGCACGACCACGACGACTAGCGTGCCGATGACGACGTTCACTACCGGGGCGACGAGGAGCCCGGAGCCGAACACTTTGTACACGCCGCCGAGGAGCCCGCTGTAGCCGACGGGATAGTGAGACCAGGGGCGCCAGACGCGCACGCCGCCGATGAGCGCGTCCTCGGAATAACCGAGGCCCTCGGCGATGCGCGTCGCGCCGTAGTGGTAGTAGTGCCCGTCCCACACCGGCTCGCGCGACCACGAGAGCGCGACGAAGAGCCGCGGCAAGAACGCGACGACCGCGACGGCGAAGGTGAACGCCAGATCGGCCGACGGCGCGCTCGTCGACACCGGCGCGTTCGACGCGCTCGACGCGGCGGCGCGCGCGCCCTTCGACCCCGGCGCGGAGCTCACGCCGACACCCGTCGTGACGCGTGCCCCATTGAATCGCTCACGACGCTTGGCCTTCGCTCGCGCGCATCCATTCACGGAAGCGGCGAAGATAGGTGCGCGTCACCTGTGACGGGTCGAGGCCGAGACATTTGGCGACCTCGTGAAGGAACCCCCGCGCGTACACGAAGGCCGGGAATTTCGCGAAGTCTTCGGCCTCGATGGCGCGAAGGTGCGCGAGCGAGATCTTCGTCCGGTTCGCGATGTCGTCGAGCTCGGTCCCTTGCGATTCGCGGACCTTACGGAGGAGCGCGCCGGTGAACTCGGTCTCGGCGTTGATTTCGCGAACCAGCTCGGCGCGAAGCATTTCTCGCTCGGCCTCTGCCGCGGCGTCGACGAGCGGATTTTCGGGCTTCACCGATTCGTCGGCCTCGGGGAACGTCGAAATATCGTAGGCGCGACGCCGGAGCGGATCGAGCAAGGTGTCGTGGGCTTCGTCCACGCGAGCGAGCTCTGCTCGGAGCTTTTCGTCGTCGACCAACGAGGTCAAAGGAAGGCTCCCCGATTGATATATCTCGCGCTGCCGCTTGTACGCGCGGCGCAACTCTTCGTCGGTCGCGCTGCGCTGCGTGAAGAGAATGTCGTAGAGATTCGGCTCGGCCGGCACGAGCGACACGGGCGCGACGTCCCTCGCCTGCTCTCGGCTCGTCGCAAGGGCGAGCACGCGCCTGGCGATGCGCTCGATGTTACGCGCGCTCTTGCTGGTCGGACTATCGACGAGGACCGGGCGGCTCCGGACGGTGCTGAGCCACACCGAGTCGTCTTGCTCGATGTGCCCGAGGTAATCGAAGCTGACGCCGAGGTAGCGGCGCGCCATGTCGACCATTTCCGGCCCGACGTCCCCGTCGTCGCGGAGCCGCGCCCCGTTCACGACGAGGCGCGGACGGATGAGCGACAGCTCGCGAGCGCCGAGCTCGCCGAGCGCCGTGTCGTAGCGCGCGAGCGCCCGGACCACGTCTTGCGGCGCGGGCAGAGGCGCGAGGTCGGCTTGAGCACGCTCGACGAGCCGATGCTTGAAGCGATCTTTGACGAGTGCGCGCCGGAGCTTTCGCTGAAAGAGCGCTCGGCAGAACCGGTACACGCCTTCGACGCTCGGCGGCTCGGGCGTCGTCACCAGGATCCCCATGTCGGCGCCGAGGAATAAGTCGAGCGACGCCGGCGCCGTGCCGCCGCCGAGATCGAGCAAGACGTAGTCGGCGTCGAGCAACCGGAGGCCACGCGCCCACCGCGGCTTTCTGCCCGGCCGGGTCGGCGATGTGGCGCCGTGCGTGTAGCCCTGCGGCGAAAGACGGAGCCCAGGGACCTGGGTCGGGACCGATTCGAGCCGCTCGTCGTCGGCGTCCGTTTCCCGAGCGGGGAGCGTGAGGGTGACGCCCATCATCGTATGGAGCGCCGCGCCGGCGGGGGCGGCGTCGACCAGGACGACCCGGCGCCCGAGCTGCGCGAGGTACACGGCGAGATTGATGGCCATGACGCTCGTCCCGGCGCCGCCTTTTCCCCCGGCGACCGCGATGATGTGGCGAACGCCGCGGGGCGGCGAACTCGCCCGTGGGTCACCGGGCGTCTCTCGGTGCTCGGCGTCCGGCATTGGCACAGGCGATCTACCTTACAATCGCTCGATCGTACTAGGCTCGCGCCCATGGCCCTCTGGAGAAGCGTCGGCGGCGCACTGGCCCTCGCCCTCGTCAACCTCAACGTAGCGACTTGCCACTCCTCGACGGAGGGGGGCGGCGGGGACACCGCCGCCAAGGACGAACCGAAAACGGTGAAGCTCGACGGGGTCGACTCGTCGGCGCTCACGCCCCGTGAACAAAAGGAGTGGTCCACGTACGTGACGGAGCTGCTCGCTCCGTGCTCCGACCAGCCCGTCAGCATCGCGGATTGCATCAAGGAGTCGCGGCCTTGTTCGCTGTGCTTGCCGGCTGCGAAGTTCCTCGTGGAGCGAGTGACCCGCGGGAGCGCGCGCTCCCAGGTGGAGCAAGCGTTCCGGCTCCGGTTCGCGCCGGATCAGGTGAAGACGGTCGACGAGGGAGATTCGCCGTCGATCGGAGCGAAGGACGCGCCGGTCGTCATCGTGGAATGGGCGGATTTCGAGTGCCCGTATTGCGGCGCCGCCGCCCCCGTCCTCGACAAGCTCCTCCGTGAATACCCGGGCATCGTGCGCCTGGTGTTCAAGAATTATCCCCTGGCGAGCCACGAGCACTCCGAAATGGACGCTCGCGCGGCGGTCGCCGCCGGCAAGCAGGGCAAATTCTGGGAGATGCACCACGCGCTCTTTTCGAATCAGCAGACCGGTCTCGATCACGACACGGTCATGAAGCTGGCGAAGGAAATCGGGCTCGACGAGAAGAAGCTCACGGCCGACATGGATGCCGAGGCTACCGCCGACGCGGTGAACGCCGATCGGAAACAGGCGGAAAAACTCGAGCTTCGCGGAACGCCGATGATCTACATCAACGGCCGGCACTTCGAGCTCGAGGATTTCAATATGCTCGAAGACTTGCACGAGTGGGTCGAGCTCGAGGTCGAGCAGCGCACCGGCAAGAAGGTGACGGCGAAGAAACTCGACGAGCCGGCGGGAGCGCCGTCGGGGTTCGCGCCGGTCGGCGAGGACGAAACCCCGACGCCGCCGGCGAGCGCGTCGAAACCGGTGACGCCCGCGAGCGCGTCGAAACCGGTGACGCCGACGCCGAGCAAGAAACCATGAGAGCGAGCGAAGAGGGCGGCGGCTGTTTTCCGACGGGGCGACATTACCCCGGCATTGCCCACCTCCTTCGCATCGTCGCGCAAGGGCTCATCGACGAGATCGACGCGGGGACGCTCGTCGGAGATTTGTCGTTCGTCGCGATCGACACCGAGACGACCGGCATGGACCCGGCCGTCGATCGCATCGTCGAGGTCGCGTGCGTGGTGTTCCGCGGCGCGGACGTCGTCGCTCGGCACCGGTGGCTCGTGAACCCCGGCGTTCCGATTTCGAAAGAGGCGTTCGACGTGCACGGCATCAGCGACGACCACGTGCGCGACCAGCCGACGTTCGCGGCGATCTCCGACGAGCTCATCGGCGTGCTGCGCGGCCACGTGCCGCTCGCGTACAACGCGGAGTTCGATCGCGCGTTCATCGCCGAAGAGCTCGGGCGCGCCGGAATCGCGAACCCTTCCTTGCCGCCGGCGATTCGCCGGAGCGTGCACTGGGCCGACCCGCTCGTTTGGGCCCGCGAGCTTCAGAAGGAAGAAAAGAGCAAGAGCCTCTCCGAAGTCGCGGAACGGCTCGGCGTGAAGCTCGAGCGCGCGCACAGCGCCCTCGACGATGCCGAGGCCGCCGTCCGGGTCTTGGCGGCGTTCTGCGGCGATACGCGCGTGCCGAAGACGTACGGCGCGTTCATGCAGGAGCAGCGGCGCCTAGGACGCCTCCACGATGAGGATCGACAGTACTGGCGCAAGGCGTGAGCTCTGGTTCGACGCGGCGAATCGAACGGTAACCGCGTTCGCATTGTCGGTGTTCGTCGTGCGCGTCGCGCACCAGGACGTGATGCACCGCTTGCCCTTGTTCCTGTTGCTCGTCGCCGAGTCGCTGACCGTGCTGCTCGTTCTGTTCGCGCGCCGAACGCCGCGCGTCGATCGCGGCCCGCTCGCGCTCGCCCTCACGGCGGCCGGGACCTTTTATTTCCTCGCGGTGGGTCTGGGCGCCGGCGTGCGCCTCGTTCCGCTTGCCGTCGGGGAAACGATCCAGCTTGCCGGCATTTGCCTCCAGATCACCGCCAAAGTGTGGCTCGGCAGGAGCTTCGGGCTCTTGCCGGCGCACCGCGGCGTGGTCACGACCGGCCCTTACCGCTTCGTGCGCCACCCCATCTATCTCGGATATTTTTTGAATCACGTCGGCTACCTCGCCGGCGCGTTCTCGTTCCGAAATCTGTTCATCTACGCGACGCTCTACACGGTGCAGAGCTTGCGGATGCTCGCGGAAGAGCGCTGTCTCTCCGAAGACGGCGCGTACGCTCGCTACATGGAGCGGGTTCGCTACCGGTTCATTCCGTTGGTGTTTTGACTTCGGTCCGGTTTTCGATCAAGTCGAACATCCCGACGATTCGGTGCTCGGTGACGTCGCTCGTCCCCATCGACGCGACGCCCGCGGCCGGAAGCGTCACGCCGGTGAGCACGCCGCACGCGCGCGCCGATGAACCATCGACGAGCGTGCCCGAGCTCTTCACCGCGATCACTTCTACGCCCATCACGTCGCGGGTGGAGCCGTTCGCGCGTTTCGTCGCTTCGCGATCGGTATCCGACGGTTTCACGACCAGGCGCGCGAGGAACACCTTGCCGCCGTTCGGTAGGGTCCAGTCCTCGGACGGCGCAGGCGTGTCCAGGACGGGCGGCGCGCCGCTCGGGGCAGCGGTCGCGACGGTCCCGAGGGCGTCGTAGCCTCCGGTCGACGATGGCGGTGTCGCCGTCGAGATGAGCGGCAACGGACGATCATCGGAAAGTCGCGTCGCGAGGGTTTTCTCGGCGCGGATTTCGCGGATCTCTCCGGAGACGCACAGTCTCTTGCCGCGTTCCGCGTCGGGGTCCTTGCGGAAAAGCGCGGGCGTCGTTTCGTGGAGCGACTCGAGCTGATCCCACGTCAGATTCTTCGACGCCCACAGCGTGAGCAATGCCGACCCTTCGTCGAGCCGGCCGTTGGTGTTCACCATCAGCGGGCGCGCGACCTCTATGGCCTCGCCGAGGGTCGCCTTCGATAAAATGTCGTTCCGTCGCGATCCCGCGGCCACGTCGGCGTGCGCCGAGGACGCGGCGCCGACCATCGACTCCAGGCTCGGCACCGCGGACGAGATCGGCAGCGGCGCCGGCCCCGGGTCGCGCGAGCGCGCGACTGCCACGACCCCGACGCTGAGCCCCGCAATTGCGCCGCCCGCGAGGAACCAGGTCAACGTCCGCCGTGACTGCCGTACTGCCATGTCGAGTAGTTTCCCCTCGGCCGGTTAGCATTCACGCATCGCGGCCGCTATCGTTATCCACATAAATTATCTTGATTTTCTCAGGTCATTAAGCGACCCACACCGACTTCACGTTGGTGAATTCCTTGATACCGAATGCCCCGAGCTCGCGACCGTAACCGGATTCCTTGATACCGCCAAAAGGTAACCTCGGATCGGAGCGGACTTCGGCGTTCACGAAGCAGGCCCCGGCGTCGAGCGCGTCCCGCGCGAGTCGTTCGCCGCGCACCGGATCGGAAGTGAGCACCGCGCCTCCGAGGCCGTAGCGACTCGCGTTGGCGAGGCGAACGGCGTCGGCTTCATCGCGCGCGGAGACGAGCGCCGCGACCGGCCCGAACAACTCCTCGTCGAACGCCGGCATGTTCGGTCGAACGTCGGAGAGCACCGTCGGCGGAAACCACGCGCCGGGTTTGTCGGAAATCGCCCCGCCGAGGACGAGCTTTGCGCCGCGAGCGACGCTCTCGTCGACCTGACGAACCAGCGCGTCGCGAAGGTCGAGTCGCGCCAAGGGTCCGATTTCCGTCGCGGGGTCCCGCGGATCGCCGACCACTGCGGCGCTCATCTTGGCGACGAAAGCTCGCTCGAAAGCGTCGCGGATCGCCTCGACGACGATGAAGCGCTTGCCCGCGATGCAACTCTGTCCCGCATTCACGAGCCGGGCGCGCGACGCGATGGCCGCCGCTTGCTCGACGTTCGCGTCGGCGAGCACGACGTAAGCGTCACTGCCGCCCAGCTCGAGCACGCACCGCTTCAAGGCCTGACCGGCGCGCGACGCGACGGCACGCCCCGCGCGCGTGCTCCCCGTCAACGTCACCGCGGCGATCCGCGCATCGTCGATGATCGCGCCGGTCTGCTTCTCGTCGACGAAGAGCACGTCGAGGAGCCCGCTCGGTGCTTCCGCGTCGTGAAACAACGACGACAGCGCGAGCGCGCACCCAGGGACGTTCGGCGCGTGCTTCACGAGCGCGACGTTGCCGGCCATGAGCGCCGGCGCGCAGAACCGGAACACCTGCCACAGCGGGAAATTCCACGGCATGATCGCGAGCACCACGCCGAGCGGGCGATACGCGACGAAGCTCTTCGAAGCCTCGGTGCGTACCGGTTCGTCCGCGAGAAACGCCGCAGCGTGCTCGGCGAAGTACTCGCAAGCGAGCGCGCACTTGTCGGCCTCGCCCTGCCCCTGCGTGACGGGCTTTCCCATCTCGAGTGCCATCAGCTCGGCGAGCACGCGCCGGCGTTCGCGGAGCAAGGCCGCGATTCGACGGAAGACGCTCGCGCGCTCCGCGAAGGATCGCCGGGACCAGTCGTCGAAGGCGGACGAGGCCGCCCCGAGCCGCCGCTCGATCTCGCGCGAATCGTGGTCCGGGTACTCGCGCAGCGTGACGCCCGTTGCGGGGTTGATGGCTTTCATGAGTTTCCCTCTCCGGCGAAATCTGAAGCACGCGGTGATGCGCGTCGACAAGGTTCGCATTAAGCTTTGGCCATGTCCGCTGTGGCGCCGTTGCCGGTGCCCGACCCCTCGGTCGGCGCTCGAGAAAAAGCCAAAGTGCTTCTTTCTAGGGCACTCGGTCCGTCGAAGGTCGTCGCAGATCGCGACGCCTGCGAGCGCTTCGCGTCCGACGACTCGGACGTGCCGGGTCGCACGCCGGACGTCGTGGTCCTCGCGGAAACCACCGAAGACGTCGAGCGGGCGCTCGCCGTCGCGCGCGAAGCCGGCGTCCCGATCACGCCGCGCGCCGGAGGCACCGGTCGCACCGGCGGCGCAACGCCGGTCGCCGGCGGCATCGTGCTCTCGATGCTCGGCATGAACGCCATCGTCGACATCGACCGGCGCGAACGCGTCGCCGTCGTCGAACCCGGCGTCGTGCTCGCGGATTTTCACGCCGCCGTCGAGAAGGAAGGGCTCTTCTATCCGCCGGACCCGAACTCGCTGTCGGCCTGTACGCTCGGCGGGAACCTCGCCGAAAACGCCGGCG
This sequence comes from Polyangiaceae bacterium, assembly GCA_036271175.1. Taxonomy (GTDB): domain Bacteria; phylum Myxococcota_A; class Polyangia; order Polyangiales; family Polyangiaceae; genus DASZVB01. Next base: position 10,160 of record DATBBD010000471.1, read on the forward strand.
GTCCGCGCGCGTTCAAGTACGGCGTGACCCGCGATTACGTGCTCGGCGTGGAAGCGTTTCTGCTCGGCGGTCAGCATTTCTTCGCCGGCCGGCGCACGACGAAGGGCGTCACCGGCTACGACGTGACGGGGCTCCTCGTCGGGAGCGAAGGCACCCTGGCCGTCCTCGGCCGAGCGACGGTGCGACTCGTGCCGCTTCCGCCGAGCGTCACGACGCTCCTCGCGCTCTTCACGAGCTCCGCCGACGCGATGCTCGCCGTCAGTGAAATGCTCGCGCGCGGGGTGACGCCGCGTTGCATCGAGTTCCTCGACGAGGGCACGCTCGACGCGCTCCGACGCGCCGGCAATGCCGTCTCGGAGCAGGCAAAGGCCCTCCTGATCATCGAGGTCGATGGCGACGAAGCGGCGTGCGAAACGCAGGTCGAACGCGTCGGCGATGCCTTGCAAGCCGTGCGCGCGCTCGATCTCCTCGTCGCGCGCGACGGCGCGCAGCGCGACAAACTCTGGGCGGCGCGTCGCGAAATGAGCCCCGCGGTCCGAAAAATGGCAGCGCACAAGCTGAGCGAAGACGTCGTCGTGCCGCGTCGCGAGCTCGCGCCGTTGCTCGACCTCGTCGCGAAGCAGACGGAGCGCTCCGGCATTCGCACCGTCGCTTATGGCCACGCCGGAGACGGAAACCTCCACGTCAATTTTCTCTGGGGCGACGAGAACGAGCGCCCTCTCGTCGAGCGAAGCATCGAGCAGCTCTTCCGCGACGTGGTCGCGCTCGGCGGCACGCTCTCCGGCGAACACGGCATCGGGCTCGCCAAAGCGCCGTACATCGGGCTCGAACAATCCGACGAGTTGATCGATTTGCAGCGCGAGTTGAAGCGCGCGTTCGATCCGTCCGGCCTGTTGAACCCTGGGAAGATCTTCCCGGCTCCGGGCCATCGAGCCTGCTGAACGCGCGTTCGGCCCGAGGCGAGCGCGCCGTCGCGCCGTCGGCCGAATTTGGCCGCGAACGTCCGGCGTGTGGCGAGGCGGGCCGAACCCGCTAGACTCGCCGGCCGTGAGGACGTCCTCGTCCGTTCTTCGCCTCTATTACTTTCTGTCGTTCGCGGCGCTCGGCGCGTACGTCCCCTTTTTCCCGCCGTGGCTCGAGGCCCGCGGGATCCACGGGCTCGCGATGAGCAGTATCACGGCGCTCCTGCCGTTCGTCGGCCTGGCGAGTCCGCTCGTTTTCGGCGTGGCCTCCGACGCGCTCGGCCTTCGCGGCTCGCTCCTCTGCGTCGCAAGCTTCGGTGCGCTCGTGCCGTTCGTGCTCCTCGCCCTCGCGTCGGTGACGCACGTTCCACTCGCGTACGGCGCGATCTTCGCCGCGGTCGCCTGCTTCGCGCTCTTCCGAACGCCGGTGGTGATGCTCGCCGACGTGATGACGCTCGAATCGGGCTCGAGCTACGGCGCGACACGTCTCTTCGGCTCGTTCGGCTTTCTGCTCACGGCGGCGTTCGGCGGGCGCTGGCTCGGCGGCACTCGTCTCGCGCCGCTTCCCGTCGCGGTCGCGATCGGGCTCGCCCTCGCGTTCGCCGTCTCGACGAGGCTCAGAGCTCCCCCTGCGCGCGCGACCGAACCGGTGCTGGACGGCGCCGGGCAGCTCTTTCGAAGCGGCGCGTTCCGCCTCTTCCTCGGCGTGACCTTGCTCTGGGCGATGTCGCACGCCGCGTACGATCTCTGCTTTTCGCTCGATCTCCGTGACCTCGGCGCCACGCCGTCCACGATCGGCGCGTACTGGGCCGTCGGCGTCGTCGCCGAAATCGCGCTCATGAGCGTCTCTTCGCGACTCGTGACGAAATTCGGCTCCGCGCGGCTCGTCGGGTTCGGCCTCACCGTCGTCGCGCTTCGATGGGCGCTCGTCGCTTCGGTGTCGTCGTTGCCGGTGCTCCTCTGGTTGCAGCCGCTTCACGCGGTCACCTTCGGGCTCGTGTGGGTCGCCGCGCTGGCATACACGAAGGAACACGCACCGGCTCACGTGCTCGCGACTGCGCAAAGCCTCTTCTCGATCGCGACGGGCATCGGCGCCGGCGTCGGCATGCTCGCGTGGGGTGCGCTCTACGCAGCCGGCAAGGGACCCCTCGTGTTCACGATCGCCGCGGCCGTCGCCGGAGCCGGGGGCGCCCTCTCGCTATTTCTCGCACCCGCGCGCGCTCCGACCAGCGAACTGGTCGAATCTAGCGACACCGTTCTCGACGAGGCGGCCAGCGCGACGGGCTCCTAAGGCTTGAACAGGTTCGCGCGGAAATGCTTGAGCTCGGCGATCGAGTTTCGGATGTCGACCAGCGCGTCGTGCTCGCCTTCTTCGGGCTTCTTGTAGAGCACTTCTTCGCCGTACCAGGTGCGCGCGAGGATCTTCACCGACGTCACGTCGACGATGCGGTAGCTGAAATATCCGGCGAAGGCAGGCATCCAGCGCTCGATGAAGCGCTTGTCCTGACCAATGCTGTTGCCGCAAAGGACCGCCGGGTACGGGCACCATCCCGCGACTCGCTCGAGGAGTCGTTTTTCGGCGGCCCCGAGTTCGAGCTTCGAGCGGCGAACGCGGTCGATGAGGCCGTTCTTTTCGTGCATGTCGCGCACGAACGGAGTCATCTTGTCGAGCTCGCGCTCGGGCTGCCAGATGTCGCAGGCGTACTCCTCGAGCGGCTCCAAGTCGGCGTTGGTCACGATCAACGCGGCCTGCACGATCGCGTCGTTCGCCGGGTC
>DATBBD010000472.1:0-12710 GCA_036271175.1 Polyangiaceae bacterium
TTTTCGTTCGACCACGTGCGCGTCGCGAGCGACGGCGTCGGACGTCGCTCCGTGCTCGAGCATCCGCTGCAGCCGTTCAGCAAGCGTTATTTCGGCGCGGACGCCGATCCGCGCCTCTTCAGCTACGGCGACGCCGAAGCCGCGGGCGCGCGCGCGCTTTCCGCGTCGGAGCGCCGCCGACGGCGCTTTCACTCGAAGCCGCTCCTCGGCGAAGCCGCCGAATCGACGACCGTCGACGAGCTCGCGCGCTTCTTCGAAAACCCGGCGCGCGCGCTCCTCGAACGACGGCTCGGGCTCTCGTTCTGGGACGATGCCGTGCTGCTCTCCGACCGCGAGCCGCTCGAAATTTCTCCGCTCGAAGCGTACGAACTCGGGAGCGCCCTCGTCGCGCGCGTCGCGAGCGGGGCGACGCCGGAAGCCCTCGTCGAATGGGCCCGCGCGATGGGGCTCGTTCCGTACGGAACCCCGGGCGAAGTGGATCTCGACGACGTGCTCGCCGACGTTCATGCGTTCGCTTCGGTGGTGCGGCGCTTCCTGCGCGAGGAGCCGCAATCGGCCGCGGTCGACATCGGCCTCGACGGAAGCAAATTGGTGGGCGCCATCGGCGGCCTGTACGCCGAGGGTCGCGTCGCGCTGCGCTTCGCACGCTTGAAGCCGAAGAACGAAGTGTCGAGCTGGGTTCGGCACCTGGCGATGCAATTTTTGCCGGACGAGCACCCGAAAACGACGATCGTCGGCGGTCGCGCGACGCAAAACGTGAACGGTCGCGTCGAGCTCCGGTTCTTCGAGCCCCTCGCGCTTCACGACGCTCGAACGCACTTGTCGGCGCTGATGAGGCTCTATCGGCTCGGGCAGCAGGCGCCGCTGTGCTTCTTTCCCGGCGCGTCCAAGGTGTTCGCCGAACGCTGGAAAAAGGACGCGGAAAAGCCGCACGGCGGCCCCACGCCGCTCGAGCGCGCTCGCGGCGTGTTCTCCGACTCGCGCCTGCTCTACTCCGAAGGCGATGACCCTTACGTGAAGCGCTTGTTCGACGGGGTCGATCCGTTCGCGGACTCACCGGTGCCCTTCGACGAAGACGGCGCGCTCGGCTTGCCGAGTTTCGGCGAGATCGCGCGCGCCATCTACATTCCGATGCTCGACGCGTCGCGCGTGGAGGCGGCGTGACCCACGCCGACCCGTTCGCGATTCCGATGCGCGGCACGGTGCTCGTCGAGGCGAGCGCGGGTACCGGCAAGACGCACCGGATCACGACGCTCTTCGTCCGGCTCATCCTCGAGCGCTCGCTCGACGTCGCGCAGATTTTGGTCGTCACGTTCACGAATGCGGCGACCGCGGAGCTTCGCGCACGCGTTCGCCGGCGTCTGCACGAAGCCCTCACCGCGTTCGATCTCGGCGACGCGGCCGGCGACCCCGAGCTCATCGAGATGGTCCGGCGAAGCCCGAAACGCGACGCGGATCGGGCAAAAATCGCTCGCGCGCTCGAGGACGTCGATCGCGCGAGCGTGTTCACCATTCACGCCTTTTGCCAGCGCGTTCTCGAGGAGCACGCTTTCGAAGGCGGAGTCCGCTTCGACGTCGAACTCTCGCCGAACATCGAGCCGCTGGTCATCGAAATCGTCCAAGATTTCTGCACGCAGCGCCTCGGCGGCGCGCCGAAGAACGCCGTCGAATACCTGCGTGCGAACCAGCTCGGACTAGCGGCGCTCGTCCGCACCGGCATGTACGCGGCGAGAATGCCGGACGCGCCGCTCATCGCCGACGGGCTCGGGACGGATCTCGAGCGCGCGGTCGACGAATACCGAATCGCGCGCCGCCGCTACGCCGAGGCGTGGTCGACCGGCAAGCACGACGTGCGCACGCTGCTCTTGTCCACCCAGGCGTTGAACGGCAATTCGTACAGCCCTGCGATCCGCGAACGGGCGCTCGCCGAGGCGGAAGCCGCGTACGCGACGGCGGAAGACTCCTTGATCGGCATTTCCGACGATTTCAGGCGACTCACGTCCGCTTCGATCCGGCGAGCGGTCAAACGAAACTGTATCGAGCCCAGACACGCGGCGTTCGATGCTTGCCACGAGTTGGTGACCGCGGCCGAGTCGTTGAACGCCGCGTTCGAGGATTGGGCGCTCGCGCTCCAGCGCGATCTCGTCGACCGGGTGCGCTCGGAGCTTCCGGCGCGCTCCGCCGAAATCTCGGTGATGTCGTTCGACGACTTGATCCACGGCGTCTTTGCGGCGCTGAGCGGGCCGCGCGGACGCGCGCTCGCCGCGACGTTGCGGCGGCGATTCCCCGCCGCGCTCATCGACGAATTCCAGGACACCGATCCGGTTCAGTACGACATTTTTCGCAAGGTTTACGCCGCAAAGGGCGCGTCCCTGTTTCTCATCGGAGACCCGAAACAAGCGATCTACGGCTTTCGCGGCGCCGACATTTTCGCGTACCTCGAAGCGGCGCGTCGAGTGGGTGAACCCTTCACGCTCGACACCAATTTTCGCTCCGATCCGACGCTGGTTCGCGCCGTGAACGCGGTCTTTTCACGATCGCCGGAGCCGTTTTTGCTCGCAGGCATCGAGTTTTCGCGGGTCCGATCTCCCCCGGGGCGCGCCGATGCGTTGTGGCTCGGCGGAACACCGGTGAGCGGCCTGGACGTCTTGTTCGTCGGGAAAACGCCCGCGGAAAATGGTCGAGGACGCGCGTCGCCCAAGCCGGAAATGGTTCCCGAGCTCGTCGCGCGCGACATCGCACAGACGCTCGCGTCGAAGACGACGTTGCGCCACAAAACCCCGACCGGCAAAGTCACGGAAGAGGAGCTGCACCCGGGGCACTTCGCGGTGCTCACGCGGAGCAACAGGGAAGCGCGCGAAGTCCAGATCGCGCTCACGGCGATGGGGATCCCGAACGTCCTCCACGGCGACCAGAGCGTCCTCGACACCGACGAGGCCGACGACATGGCGCGCGTTCTCGACGCGCTCGCCGATCCGCGAAGCGCGGACGCCGTTCGCGCCGCGCTCTCGACGAACCTGCTCGGCCTGGACGCGACGGCCCTGTTCGATCTCGGGGAAGACGAAGCGAGCTGGGAGCGGTGGACCACCGATTTTTCCCGGTGGAGCGATCTCTGGGAGCGGAGCGGCTTTTTGACCGCGATGCGCCGCTTGTTCGCCGATTTGCGGGTGTCCGAACGGCTCCTCGAATCGCGCGGCGGCGAACGACGCCTCACGAATTTCATGCACCTCGCCGAGCTACTGCATCGCGAAGCGTCCGAGCGGCGTCTCGGGGTGTCGGGGTTGCTCGCGTGGTTCGATCTGGTTCGCCTCGAGAAGAGCGCGCGTCTCGACGTCGCACCCGAGGCGCAGCAAGTGCGGCTGGAGAGCGACGAGTTTCGCGTCCAGCTCACGACGATGCATCGGAGCAAAGGGCTCGAATACCCCATCGTGTATTTGCCGTTTCTCTTCGGAAAAATGGGGCTCCTCCAGAAAGAAGAGCACAACCTCCGCTATCACGACCCCGCGCGCGACAACCGGATGGTGCTCGACATCCGTCCGAAGGAGCGAAAAGAGAAAGCGCGGGAACAAGCCGAATCGGAAGCGCGCGCCGAAGGGCTCCGCCTCGCATACGTCGCGCTGACGCGGGCCATGCATCGGACGGTCGTCGTGTGGGGACCGTTCAAAGACGCGAGCAAGTCGGCGCTCATGCATCTCTTCGACGCGAAGCATCCGCTCCGAGCGACGAGCGGCGCCGACAGCGTCGAAGAAGAGACGTTGCTCGAAGACGTGCGCTCGCTCGCCGAAGAATCGGACGGTGCGATTCGCATCCGCACGCCCGACGCCGGCTCCGCGCCGCCGTGGCGCGGCGATGGGACGACCAGCGCCGCACTGGCTGCGCGCGCGCTCAAGCGGCGGCTTGGGCCGGGGTTTCGTACGTCGAGCTTCACGTCGCTCACGGCGGGCGCCGAAGCCCACGCGCCGATCGACGAAGGTCGCGATCTGGATCCGGAAGCGCCGCTCGATGCGGGGCCCGTCGAACCCGTCGTCACCGGACCCAAGGTGCGGCTCCACGATTTTCCGCGCGGGCCGCGCGCGGGCAACGCGCTCCACCTCGCGCTCGAAGAGGCCGATTTCGAACGCAAGGACCCAGACGAATTGGCCCGCGCCGTTCAGACGAGCCTCGCGCAGCACGGGTTTTCGGCGCCGGACCTCGCGCCTCAGGTCACCGACGCTCTCGCGAGCGCGCTCTGTACGCCGCTCCTCGTGGAAAATCCCTCGCTTTCGCTCGCGCGAATCGGGCGCGCCCAGCGCGTGTCGGAGATGGAGTTCACCTTTCCGCTCGGCGACGATCGACGGAGCCGGGCCGGCTCGCTGGTGACGGCGAATGCGCTAGCCAAAGTGCTCCGCGAGCGGAAGGGCGCCCCCTACCCTCGCGATTATCCGAACCGCGTTCAAGCCCTTGGGTTCCAGCCGCTCGCGGGATTTCTCCGCGGATTCATCGACCTGCTTTTCGAGCACGAGAATCGATTTTACGTCGTCGACTACAAGTCGAACTATCTCGGCGACGCGCCGTCACACTATCGAATGCCGGCACTCGTCGATTCGATGGCGCGGCATCATTATTTTTTGCAGTACCACCTCTACTGCGTGGCGTTGCATCGCACGCTCGAGCTTCGGCTTCGAAATTACGCCCCCGCGGAACACCTGGGCGGCGTCTTTTATTTGTTCTTGCGGGGGATGGCCGAGGAGCGCGGGCCGTCGACCGGCGTATTCTTCGATCGCCCCGAACCGGCCGCGATCGAGGGGCTCTCTCGCACGCTCGGGACGATTCGCGAGGCGCGCGTATGAACGATCTGCTTCGACGATTGTCGAACGAGGGCGCGTTCACGGCGCTCGACGTCGAGCTCGCGCTGACCCTCGCCGATCTTTCGGGCGACGCGAGCGGCGACATTTTGCTCGGCGTCGCCGCGGCGAGCCGTTCGACGCGGGAGGGCCACGTGTGCGCCGATCTGACGCGGCTCGCGGCGCGCCGCATTTCCGTCGAGGACGACGCCGAGCTGACGAGCGCCGCGTATCCCGCGCTCGCGGCGTGGCGCGATTCGCTCCGGGCGAGCTCGCTCGTGAGCGACGGCGTGCGCACCTCGCCGTTGGTCCTCGACGCGAAAGACCGACTCTATTTGCGTCGACATTGGGAAGACGAGCGCGCCGTGGCGACGGCACTTCGCGCGCGCGCCGTGAGGCACGTCGAGCCGGCGAATCGGGCCGCGTCGCGCGCGCTCCTCGAGCGACTCTTTGGGCCCGACGAGCGCGGCACGACGGATTTTCAGCGGATGGCCGCGACGATGGCGGCGATCTCGACGTTGTCGATCGTCTCCGGAGGTCCAGGGACCGGGAAGACGTGGACCGCGACGAAGATCGTCGCGCTCGCCGTCGCGGATTTGCTCGCACGCGGTGTCGCCGCGCCGAAAGTGCTGCTCCTCGCGCCGACAGGAAAGGCCGCAGCACGGCTCGCCGAGTCGACCACGCGCGCGAAACGGGCCCTCGATTGCCCGGAAGCGCTGCTCGAGTGGATTCCGGAGCGCGCGGAAACGGTCCATCGCGCGCTCGGACGGAAGCACTCGCCGCGCACGTCGTTTCTCGAAGCCGACCGCACCGTGCTCGCCGATATCGTCGTGGTCGACGAAGCGTCGATGATCGATCTGTCGTTGATGCGGCAGCTCCTCGACGCGCTCGCGCCGGAAGCGCGGCTCGTCTTGCTCGGCGATCGACTCCAGCTGTCGTCGGTCGAAGCCGGGGCGGTGCTCGCCGACATCTGCGGGCCCGCGCCCGGCACTCGATACTCCGCGGAGCTGTCCGAGCGGCTCGAGCGCGCGTTCGGATTGTCGCTACCCGCCGAACTCGTCGGCCCAGGTGGCGCGCCGATCGACGACGCGATCGTCACCTTGACCCGCGGACATCGATTTTCGCAGGCCAGCTCCGTCGGCGCGCTAGCCCGCGCGATCGAGCAAGGCGACGTCGACCGAGTGCTCGACGTGTTCTCGTCCGGCGACGAGCTCGTGCTGCTCGAACCGTCGCGCGCTCGAGCTCAGCATCCGCGGCTCGCCTCGGTGATGCGCGATGGGTTCGCGCCGCTCGCGTCGAGCCGCGACGCTGCAGAGGCCTTTGGACGGCTCGACGCGTTTCGGGTGCTCTCGGCGCATCGCAAGGGCCCGCTCGGCGTCGAAGGGCTGAACCGGACGATCGAAGAGCTCCTCACCGACGCGGAGCTCCTCGGACCGCGCGCGTGGTTCGTGCGGCCCGTGCTGGTCACGAAAAATGACCGCGACCTCGGGCTGTTCAACGGCGACGTCGGGGTACTTTTCCGGGCATCGGCCGAAGGCGCACCCCGCGTCGCGTTTCCGGGTTCGAGCGAGGGCGGCGTTCGCGCGCTCTCACCGGCGCGCTTGCCGCCGCACGAGCCCGCGTTCGCCATGACCATCCACAAGAGCCAGGGGTCGGAGTTCGACGACGTGGTCGTCGTGCTCCCCGACGACGACTCGCCGTTGCTCTCGCGCGAGCTCCTTTACACGGCCGTGACGCGCGCGCGCCGCCGCGTGATCGTCCATGCCGCGAAGGCCACCGTCCGCGCCGCCGTCGCTCGCACCGTGGCTCGCGCGTCGGGCCTCGGCGATGCGCTGCGCACGCCGACCGACCCCGTCACTTTCTCCGTAACGTCCATAGCGTCGCGCCGTCGTCCGTGACGGTGGCGAGCGCGGCGGCGTCCGCACCGCGCACGATCCGGAGATCGCCGATGTCGGGGCGCGGCGTCTCGACGCGAGTTCGTATGCGCCCGACGTCGTGCAACACCGCGAAGTAATTTCGCGGCACGTCCGGCGCGGCGGCAGAGACGCGTGATAGGCCGAGCGCGTCGATCGCGGGGGCGAACTCGGCGACCGCGCTGCCGTCTCCGAGATCGAACGAGCGAAACTGCTGCATGCGCGCCGCACCGCCCGAGAGCAGCCCGAACGACGCCGCGCCCACGCGGTAATGCGACGCGCCCGTCGCGAACAGCAGTGCCGTCGCGACCGTCGCGATTCCGGCGCGCAGCCATCGACCGGGAACACGACGAATGACGCCGTCGAATCCGAGAGCCGCGAGCATCGCGAGAAACGGCAGCGCCGCGTCGACCCGCGGCGGAAACGTCAAGAGCACCTTCGGCGTGAGACCAGGGCCGACGACGACCGCGACGAGCACGAGGACGATCAAGGCGCCGAGCCCGCGCTGAGGCCGACTCAGCTCGCCACGTCGCCGAGCGCGAGCATCGACGAGGAGTCGCGCCAAGCCGAGCGCGCCGAGAACGACGACCGCGATCGGTGTCGTCGCGACGAGCCACGTGCCCGCGTAACTCCACGGAATGGTCGCGATGGTGACCGGCACGCCGAGAAACGTCGCCGGCTCGACGCGAGGTTCGAGACCGGGGACGAGAAGCCACTCCGCGATCGTCGCGGCGCCGCCTTTCCAGAGCAGCGGCGAAACGGCGAAGACGAGCGGCGGGCTCAGCACGACTGCCCAGAGGAGCGCGGTCGGCGCCGGAGCGCGACCGTGTCGCCAGGCGCGGAAGGCGCCGCGCGTACCCAGCGAATAGTGCGCCATCAAGAGCGGCAAAATCCAAAGCGACGCGAGCGAGTAGACGACAGCGAGTCCGACGACCACGCCGAACACGACGCCCGCGCATCGAAATTTCGGGACGCGTTCGGCGCGACGCGCGGCTTGCGACGGCGGCAGCGACCGAACGTACGCCGCGAGGATCGCGAGCCACAGGCTCGCCACGACGGCCGGCTCCGATGCGACCGCGGCGGCATGGGTCCAGCGCGGCATCGCGAGGAGGAGACACGCCGCGAGCGCGCCCACCACCGCGCCGTGCGTCGCTTCGGCGATCAGGTACACGGAGAGCGGCGCGAGGGCCGTCGCGAAGAGCCAGCCGAGTCGATCGGCCGTGAGTCGGTCGAGGAGCTTCGCGTGGGCGAACACTTCGCCGAGCCAACCGGAGAGCAACGCGGGACCGACCCCGTGTGGCGCAAGCTCGCCGTAAATGGCCTCCGCGCTCGACGATACCATCGAGTTCGGGCCGTAGTCGGTCACCGCGCGCGCCAATTCGGTCGCCCGCGCGATCACCCCGACGCGCGCGAGCTCGGCGAAGGTCGGCCCGATGTCCCGCGACGCGACCAGGGTCACCGCAACGCCGCCGACCAAGACGAGCGCCGCGACGACTCGCGAACGGCGTGGAGCGGGCAGCTCGAGCGGACGAGAGGGAACCAAAGCCGGCGCAGGCTACCTCACTGTACGCAGCTTCGGAGTAGTTCCCGACGCCCACGGCGGACCGCTCGTGCCCGAACGCCGCGCCCGGTGCGTCGCTGAAAATTTGGGGGAATTTGTCTGCGCGACTATGAAACGATGGTCGTGGTCCGCCGTCGTTCCGTGGCGCTCGCCCTCGCCTTTGCGGCAACGGGGTGCACCGCTCCCCCGCCCACCGGCCCGGAGCCGGCAAAGGAGAAACCCGCGACGGCGGCGACGGCTTCTTCGGAACCCGCCCCCACGGCGACGGTTGCGACGGCCGCGTGCCCAGAAGACATGGTGCTCGTCGAGGGCGCATTCTGCCCGGCCGCCGCCGAAGAGTGCGAAGCGCACGACCCCGAGTACGACGCCAATCACGACAAGAGCGAACGCTGTCTGAAGTTTACCTCGCCGAGTCGCTGCGTGTCGTCGAAGCGCGAGCTCATGCGGTTTTGCGTGGACCGTTACGAATGGCCGAACCGGGCCGGCGAGCGACCCGCGGTGCTCGTGGATTTTCACGGCGCGGAGACGGCGTGCGAGGGGACGGGAAAGCGTCTCTGCGAAGAACCGGAGTGGACGTTCGCGTGCGAAGGCGAAGCGATGCTCCCGTACGTCAACGGCTATGAACGCGACCCGACGGCATGTGTGATCGATCGGCCGTGGATGTCGCGACCGACGACGCCGTTCAAGCAATGGGACGGCTGCATGGCGGACGACGAGTGCCGGCGCGCGTTCGGAAAGCTCGACCAGCGCGAACCGTCGGGTTCGTTCCCGCGGTGTGTCTCACCGTTCGGCGCGTTCGACATGAACGGCAACGTCAACGAATGGGTCGACAGGCCCGGCGAACGCTACCCGAACCGGTCCGGGTTGAAGGGCGGCTGGTGGGGCCCGGTGCGTGACCGATGTCGTCCAACGGTGCGTTTCCACAATGAGTCGGATTGGGGATACGAGATCGGATTTCGCTGCTGCAAGGACGCAAAGCCGTAGGCCGCAGGGCGTCGAGTTCCCCCTTGCGGGCGGGTGGCCTCGCGTACACAATCCTACCTGCCACCCACGTGGCCGTCGGTTTTCGCCCCGAGCAATTCGTTGCCGAGGGTTCGACGATCGGCGCGAATTGGCTTCAGTTTCATCGCCCTTTTTCGGCTTCGCGCGTGTTCCTCGCTTTCGGGGGGCCAAGGCGCGCCGGGGTCGAATGCCCGAAGACTGCCCGTGATTGTCATTAGGAGATCAGCGTCAATGAGCAGCCTACCTGAGCGATCTGGCCTGTACGACCCTCAGTTCGAGCACGACGCCTGCGGCGTCGGTTTCGTCGCGAACATCAAGGGCGTGGCTTCGCACGCCATCGTGCGGCAGGGAGTGCAGATCCTCCTGAATCTCGTGCACCGCGGCGCCTGCGGCTGCGACCCGCTCACCGGCGACGGCGCGGGCATCCTGATTCAGATGCCGCACGAGTTCTTCGAGCGCGAGGCGGCCAAGCGCGGCATCAAGCTCCCGCCGCTCGGCGAGTACGGCGCGGGGTGCGTGTTCCTTCCGCGCAATCCTCAAGAGCGCCGTCGCTGCCAGCAGATCGTCGAAGACAAGGTGCTCGCGACCGGACAGCGGTTTCTCGGTTGGCGCGACGTTCCGGTGGACGAGAATTCGCTCGGCCCGATGGCGCGACAGAGCGCGCCGGTCATCAAGCAGATCCTCGTCGGTTCGTCGGGTCTCGACCAAACGACGTTCGAGCGGAAGCTCTACGTCATTCGGAAGTGGGCCGAGCGCACGGTTCGCGAGAGCGACTTGAACGAAGCCGAGCGCTTCTTCATCCCGAGCCTCTCGTCGCGCACCCTCATCTACAAGGGGCTCTTGCTCGCCGAGCAGCTCTCGGCGTTCTACCCCGACCTCGAGGACGAAGCGCTCGTCAGCGCCATCGCGATGGTGCATCAGCGGTTCAGCACGAACACGTTCCCCACTTGGGAGCTCGCGCAGCCGTTCCGCGTCCTCTGCCACAACGGCGAAATCAACACGCTCCGCGGCAACACGGCGTGGATGCGAGCCCGCGAGCAGGTGTTCGACGGCCGCGTCTTCGGCGAAGACACGCACCACATCTTGCCGATCATCAGCCCAGGCGGGAGCGACTCGGCGAACCTTGACAACGTCGCGGACATGCTCGTCCACGCGGGCCGCTCACTGCCGCACGTGATGATGATGCTCGTCCCCGAGGCGTGGCAGAGCGACGCGCAGATGCCGCAAAATAAGCGGGACTTCTACGAGTATCACTCGTGCCTCATGGAGCCCTGGGACGGCCCGGCCGCGCTCTGTTTCAGCGACGGCCGCAGCATCGGCGCGGTGCTCGATCGCAACGGCCTCCGCCCGGCGCGCTGGCTCGTCACGAAGGACGGCATCGTCGTCATGGGTTCGGAGACGGGCGTTCTCGACTTCCCGGCGGAGAACATCGAGCGCAAGGGGCGCCTCGAGCCCGGGCGCATGTTCCTCGTCGACCTCGAGCAAGGCCGCATCGTCGACGACGACGAAATCAAGAATGCTCTCGCCGGCCGGAAGCCGTACGGCAAGTGGCTCAAGGACAACAAGATCACGATCGCCGATCTCGACGAGGTCGACGACGCGCCGCAGAGCGTCGAGAAGCTGCCGCTCCGCGCGCGTCAGAAGATGTTCGGGTACACGCTCGAAGATCTGCGGATCTTGATGGCGCCGATGGCCGAAAAGGGGCTCGAAGCCGTCGGATCGATGGGTACCGACACGCCGCTCGCGGTACTGTCGGACGAACCGCAGCTCCTCTTCAATTACTTCAAGCAGCACTTCGCGCAGATCACGAACCCCGCGATCGACTCGATCCGCGAAGAGCTCGTGATGAGCTTGAAGACGTACATCGGGGCCGAGGGGAATCTGCTCTTCGAGCTCCCTGATCAGGCGCAGATGCTCGAGCTGCCGCACCCGATCCTCACCAACGGCGATCTGGCGAAGCTCCGGCACGCGAACATCATGCACCAGCGGAAGCCGCCGACCTTGCCGATGCTATTTCGCGTCGCGGACGGGGGCGACGGCCTGAAGGCGTCGCTCGACGAGCTCTGCCGGCTCGCCTCGATCGCGGTGAAGAACGAATACGGCTTCATCATCCTGAGCGATCGCGGTGCGAACGCGGAGTTCGCTCCGGTGCCGGCGCTCCTGGCGACCGCGGCCGTGCACCATCACCTCGTCCGGAACGGCACGCGCACCAAGCTCGGCATCATCGTTGAGACCGGCGAAGCGCGAGAAGTGCATCACTTCGCGCTGCTCACCGGGTTCGGCGCCGGCGCCATCAACCCCTACGTCGCGCTCGAATCGCTGAACGACATGGTCCGCGACGGTAGCTACACCGGCATCACCGATCCGAAGCAAGCCGAGTCGAAGTACATCAAGGCGATCAACAAGGGCTTGCTCAAGGTCATGAGCAAGATGGGGATCAGCACCCTCCAGAGTTATCGCGGCGCGCAGATTTTCGAAGCCATCGGGCTCTCGCCGGAGCTCATCGACCGGTATTTCACCGGCACCGCGTCGCGCATCTCCGGCATCGACATCGACGTGATCGCGAAAGAATGCGCGATGCGCCACGAGCGGGCGTTCCCGAAGCGCACCGCGCCGACTCCGCTGCTCGAGATGGGCGGCGTGTACCACTATCGTGCTCAAGGCGAGCGCCACCTCTGGAACCCGAAGACGATCAGCGCGCTCCAGCGCGCGGTGCGCCTCGACGACGTGAAGAGCTACGAGGAGTACTCGGCGTTCATCAACGACCAATCGGGCGGCTTGCTCACACTCCGCGGGCTCTGGGAGTTCACGAAGGAAAACACACCGGTTCCGATCTCCGAGGTCGAGCCGGCGGCGCAGATCGTCAAGCGGTTCGCGAGCGGCGCGATGAGCTACGGGTCGATCAGCTCCGAGGCCCACGAGAACATGGCACGCGCCATGAACCGCATCGGCGGCAAGAGCAACACCGGCGAAGGTGGCGAGCGTGAAGAGCGCTTCACCGACGATCGCCGAAGTGCGATCAAGCAGGTCGCGTCGGCACGGTTCGGCGTCACGACGCACTACCTCGTGAACGCCGACGAGCTACAGATCAAGATTTCTCAGGGCGCGAAGCCCGGAGAAGGCGGACAGCTGCCGGGGCACAAGGTCGACGCGATCATCGCGAAGACCCGGCACTCGACGCCGGGCGTGACGCTCATCTCGCCTCCGCCGCACCACGACATCTATTCGATCGAGGATCTGGCGCAGCTCATCTTCGACCTGAAAATGGCGAACCCCAAGGCGAGGATCAGCGTGAAGCTCGTCGCCGAAGCGGGCGTGGGCACCGTCGCGGCCGGCGTGGCCAAGGCGCACGCGGACGTGATTTTGATCGCCGGCCACGACGGCGGTACCGGCGCGTCGCCTCAGACGAGC
>DATBBD010000473.1:0-7352 GCA_036271175.1 Polyangiaceae bacterium
CGGCAGCTCATCG
The DNA here is from genome assembly GCA_036271175.1 of Polyangiaceae bacterium. Taxonomy (GTDB): domain Bacteria; phylum Myxococcota_A; class Polyangia; order Polyangiales; family Polyangiaceae; genus DASZVB01. Next base: position 14 of record DATBBD010000473.1, read on the forward strand.
ACGAGGTCGACGATCGGGTGCCCGAGGCGATGCGGGGCTTCGAAATCGAGCTCGACGACGATCTCCGGGACCTCGGCGCTACGCTCGAGGCGCTCGCCGGACGCCGAACCGTCGCGGAAGCCATGGCGGCGCGGAATGCGCTTCAGATCCGCGTCGCGGCCGCGCCGTTTCACGAAGCGTACCCAGACATCGACGTCGCCACGTTCGACGCCTCGGGGAAGCTCTTTGGCGGCGTCGGTCTCGACACGGCGCCGGAGACACTCGCGTCGGTCATCGACGGGCTGTCGCCGGACGGAACCGAAATTCGCGGCGTGACCCGGCGCGGTTGCGAGCACCCGAACGGCAACGCGCCGCCCGGTTACTTGATGGCGCGCCCCGTCGGTCCCGGGACGCTCGTCGTCTGTCTCCCGATCGATCGCGCATTTCTGACCAACGCCGGGACGAAGCTCGGGCTCGAGCTCGCGTTATTGACGCCCGAAGGCGCGGCGGTGGGCACGACGGCCGCGTTTCCGACGCCGCTCCTCGGCGCGCTCGGCAGCGAACCGCGGCTCGGCGAAGCCGCGGGCAGGATGTGGGCGCTCGCGGCGTTCCCGTCGCAAACGTTGCGCGCGCGGAGCGGCAGCTACAGCGCCGTGCTCGCGCTCGACGTCACCGACATTCGCGCCGTCGTGTGGCGCCATCTCGTGCTCGCCGGCACCATTCTCGCCCTCGCGGCCGCGCTCTCGCTTTTCCTCGGCGCTCGGCTCGCGGGCGTCATGTCGTCGGCGCTCTCGCGCCTGAACCACGCGTAGAAGCGGCTCGCCGACCAGGAGTACGTGCACGTCGAAGCCCTGAAGACCGGCGATGAGCTCGAAGATCTCGCGACCGGGTTCAACTCGATGGTCGACGGGTTGAAGGAGCGGGACAAGCTCCGCACCACGTTCGGCAAATACATGACGCAGTCGGTCCTCGAGCACCTCTTGAGCGGAAAGGTTCAGCTCGGCGGCGAGCTCTTGACGGTGACCGTGCTCTTTTCCGACATCCGGAGCTTCACGACGATCAGCGAAAAAATGGGCGCGAGCGAACTGGTCTCGCTCTTGAACGAGTACTTCACCGAAATGGTGTCGATCATCATCGCGGAGGACGGGGTGGTCGACAAATACATCGGCGACGCCATCATGGCCGTCTTCGGCGCGCCGGTTCCGAAGCCGGACGACGCCATTCGCGCCGTGCGCGCCGCGGTGCGCATGCGAACGGCGCTCGTCGCCCTGAACACGCGCCTCGTCGCTCGCGGCATCGCGCCGCTCGAGACCGGCATCGGCATTCACACCGGCGAGGTCGTCGCCGGCAACATCGGCAGCGAAGAGCGGATGGAATACACCGTCATCGGCGACGCGGTGAACGTCGCCTCGCGCCTCGAGACGAGCACCAAAGAGCTCCGCGCGCCGGTGCTCATCAGCGACGACACGTACTCCCGAGTCAAAGGCGCGTTTCAGATCCGCGCGATTCGCGAGATCCACGTGAAAGGGCGAGCCGCGCCCGTGATGACGTACGAAGTGCTCGGAGGGAGCGCCGCCGTCCGGACTCTCGACGGCACGCTGCTGAGCCCGAACCCGGTCGAGTGAACATGACAGAACCTCACGACGGAGAACGTCTCCGCAAAACCCTCCTCGTCGTGATCGCGCTCGGCATCAGCCTCCTCTTTCTTTACATGATCGAGGAATTTCTGATGGTGCTCTTCCTGGCGGCGATCGCGAGCGGCATCTTTCACCCAATCTACCTGCGACTCGAAGCGCGCCTCGGGGGTCGAAAAAATCTCGCGTCGGGCGCAACGGTGTTTCTCGCGCTCCTCGTCGTGATCGCGCCGCTCGGCGTTTTTCTCGGCATCGTCGCCACGGAGGCGATCCGTCTCAGCGAGCGCGCCGGGCCGTGGGTCACCGATCCGCTGAGCCCCGCGGCGGGCCTGAATCGGCTGTTCGATCACTATCCGTTGCTCGCTCCCTTGAGCCCGTATCGCGACACCATCGTGACGAAGCTCGGCGAGCTCGCGGGCGACCTCGGCGGTTTCGTGGTCGGCGCGGTGACCGCGGCCGCGCGAGAAACCGCGACGCTCTTTTTCCTGCTCTTCGTGATGCTCTACGCGATGTTCTTCTTCTTGATGGACGGAAAAGCCATCTTGAAAAAGATCCTCTATTACCTACCGCTTCCGGCCGAAGACGAAAACCGGATGGTCGCGCGGTTCCTCTCGGTGTCGCGAGCGACGATCAAGGGCACGTTGGTCATCGCCCTGGTGCAAGGCGCGCTCGGCGGCGTCGCGTTTTGGGTCGCCGGCCTCGAAGGGCCCGCGGTGCTCGGAACGGTGCTCGCCGTGCTGTCGACGATTCCGGGCTTCGGTCCGGTGCTGGTGTGGGCTCCCGCAGCGCTCTACCTCGCCGCGACCGATCACGCGGGTACCGCGCTCATGCTCGCGGTGTGGTTTCTCGGCGTCGTCGGAACGGTCGACAGCGTCCTTCGCCCGCGCCTCATCGGAAAAGACACGAAGATGCCGGATCTGTTGATCCTGCTCGGCACCCTCGGCGGCATCGTGCTCTTTGGTCCGGCGGGGTTCATCGTCGGGCCGATCGTCGCGGCGCTCTTCGTGACGGTGTGGGATCTCTACGGCGAGACGTTCAAGGACGTCTTGCCCACGGCCGACCCTTGAAATGAGGGCGCTGGTCATCGGCGCGGGGCTCGCCGGGCTCGCGGCCGCGGAACGCCTGCTCGATCACGGCGCGCACGTCACGGTCGTCGATTCATTTCCGGTGCCCGGCGGTCGCACCGCGAGCTTCGACGTGCCGGTGCCCGTCGCGGGCCTCGTGCCCGGTGACGTCGTCGAGCACGGGCTCCATGCGTGGTTCCAGCACTATCACGCGCTCTTCGCCTTGATGGATCGCGCCGGCGTGAAGAAGCCGCCGTTCGCCGGTCGCGGCGTCCATCTGTGGAACGCCGAACGGGGCCACGTGAACATCGACGGCGGCCCGCTCCTCTGGCTCGTGAACGCGCTCCGCCTTCCGGAGCCGCTGCGCGGCAAACGCTCGCCGGCGCTGACGGCGTTCGGGCGACTGATCGCGCACCTCGCCCCGGCGCTCGCCGATCCTGGGGCGGCAGATCGAGAAACCGCGCAAACGGTGTTCGAGCGCTTCGGCGTGCCGAACGAAGCCGTCCGGTACGTGTTCGGTCCTTGCCTCTATTCGCTCACGTCGCTCCCGGTGAGCGAGCTGTCCGCGCTCGAAATGTTGCGATGGATGTCGAACATCCTTCCCGATCCGCGCATTCGCTGTCTCGAGGGCGGCGGCACCGCGGCGATGGCGGCGCCGATTTCGCGCTATCTGCGCGAAAGAGGTGCGGATTTTCGTCTGGGCGTCGAAGTGAAACGGCTCGCGCTCGCGCGAAACGGATTCATCGACGTCCGCTTCGCGGAAGCGCCCGATCGAACCGGAGTGCGCCACGTGCTCGTTCAGGGGTTCCGACCAGCTGCGTTGCCGGATCCGCGCGGCTTCGACGCCGTCGTGTCCACGTTGCCGTGGGAGCGACTCCTCGAGGTGACGGAGCGAGACCCGGCGCTCATCGGGCGAAACGCGGGCGCCGATCCGACCAAGCTGTCCAACGTACACCCGCTCACCATCCGCCTGTGGTTCGAGCGCCCGATCCACGGCGCCGAGTCGCACTACGTGCTCTCGTCGGGAACGCTCTTCGACGTCCTCCGGCCGACGCCGGAACCGCACCGCTACGACGGCGTGCGCCTCATCGACGCGCTCGTCGAGAACATCGACACGCACCTGCCCGAGCTTCGCTACGACGGTGAGCGGTTTCTCACCGACGGCGACGTTCGGCGACGGATCGTCGAACGGGTCACCGGAGACCTCGAGCGCCTCTATCCGGGACAGATCGCAGGTAATCCGGTGACTCGCCAATTTTTGCACTCACGCGAAGGCATCGTCGCCTGCCGCCCGGGCGCTTGGACGAATCGCGCGCCGCAATACGTCGGCATGCCGCAGTTCGTCCTCGCCGGCGATTGGACCCGGCAGCCGTGGGGGATCTGTATGGAAGGGGCCGTCCGATCTGGCCAGCTCGCGGTCGAGGCCCTGCTCTCGGGGCGTCAGCCCGCGCCGTCCCCGCACCCCTTCGGACAGGTCGCTTACAGTTTACGGACCATGTTCGAGAGTGCGTGAAAGCTTTCCGTTCCTCGAAAGTTTGGTTACGGTCTGCGCCACAAGGAGCGATCCATGAAGTATTCATTCCCTCTCCGTACGCTCGGTTTGTTCACGCTACTCGCGCTCCCGAATTGCGGCGGCGGGTCGCCCCCGCCCGACGCTCCGACGGCAGAGCCATCGAGCTCTTCCGATACTCCGGCGCCGCCGTCCTCCGCGGACTCGCCGTCCGAAGCGAGCTCCGCGAGTGCGCCCGCGTCGGACGACAAGAAAGCCGCTTCCGATTCCCCCGGTGGCGACAAACCCGCCGACACCGGCTCCGATTCGGCGGGAAGCCGCAGCATGACCGACACGATCACGGCGCCGACCATCGCGTACATGATCAACTACAACGAGTCGGATCCGAAGAGCGCGTCGGACGCGGCGTGCACGAAGAAATCGGGCGACGACCCGCGCGCCCACGCGAAGTGCATGGAGAAGGAGCGCGGTGAATTTCTCGCCGACGTGCTCGTCTTCGCCAAGGACGACAAAGGCTTCGTCTGGACCGTGTTCCGTCGCGCCGGCGCGACCTTGAAGGAAGTGTCGAAGTCGCGCATCGATTTCGCCGACGACAAGCCGACCTCGGTGAGCATCAAGATCAAGAGCGACAAGGGGCACCGCGTGCTCTTCGTCGGCAAGAAAGACGTGACCTTGTCCGCGCCGAGCGACGCGACCGTCGAGCTCCAGGATCCGAAATACGGAAAACTCGTTTATGACGCGCGCATCGGGCTCGTGAACGGCGGCACTCAGAAGGAAGAGTGAGGGCCGGCGCCGGCCACCATTTTCCGCGGCAGCATGAGGAGCCGGGGTTCGCCCTTGTTCCTCACCGTCGATTTGGACGGCTCGACCTCGACGTCGACCTCGACCTCGCGCTCCGGCGCCCGCTTCGGACGCCGGATGGACCGTGCTCGCTTCATGGCCGACAGCTCGAGGACCATCGACTCGATCGCGCTGACGGCCGGAACGATCGCAGCTTCCACCATCGGACTGAGACCGATCTGAGGGTCATCGTCCGAGCCCAGGTTGTAGGGCTCGCAGCCGACGATCCGGAGCGCGCCGAGCCGTTTGCCGGACGCCTGCAGAAAGGCGAGCATGCGCGCGGGCTCGAGGGAGTGCGCCTCGAGAAACACCGAGTCGATGTCCGGCGCGATCTCGCTCGGTTCCGGCTCGAGGACGTAGAGGGTGCCGGGCTTTCCCCCGCGTGGCGTCGAATCGACCAGGATGGCTGCCTCGTAGTCGCCGAGCAGCGTCATCGCTAGATCGAACCCGCGAATGCCCGCGTCCATGATCGACACGCCGTCCGGCAAACGCCGGCCCGCGAGGCGCCGCGTGACGGCAAGGCCGAAGCCGTCGTCGCCCTTGAACACATTGCCGAGGCCGGCAATCAAAACCCGTGCAGCCATCACAGTCCTCCAAGCGGCTCGACCTCGCGAATGCGCAGGGAGCAGACGTCATCGATTGTTCTTCGTCGATCATGTTGCAACGATCGGAACGCATCCCCTCGTTCCATGAATTCAGACAACGTTCACCATAGTCCTTCGACGCCGCGCGTTCAAAACATTCATCGAGCGAGCGAGCGATTTGTGATCGGCGAAGCGCTCTCAGCAGCGTCGTGCGCGTGTGAGCAAGCACGCACCGTCGCTCGCGTGAGTCGCATGAGTCGCATGAGTCGCATGAGTCGCATGAGTCGCGTCGGCGTGAAGCAGATCCGTCCACTCCATTCGTCAGTTTCGTCCACGCCTCGTGACGACGTCGGTTTTCGCGCGCGCTACATGGAGCGTATTGCAACACTTGTTCGAGTCGAAAACCGACATGTTTCTCGGGGAATTCACTTTTATGTGGTCGCGAGGTCGCGGTGGCGTGGCTGTCTCGAGCGGCAATGAGCGTCGTGTCAGTCTCGACTGGCAATGCTCATGCGCTTCAGAAGCGACGTTCGCAAAGTCGGTGCACGCCGCGCGACGCCTCGTCGATCGACATCGCGAGTGGTCGCTTCGCCGTCGGTTGGCGACCGCGCGCGCCGCGCATGAGCGAAAGAGAGAGCGCAGCGGTGCACGCCGACGCTCGCGCTCGAGAATCGATTGCACTACGCACGAGCCGCGAAATTCGATTTCAGTCGTCGCGAGATCGACTGAGACAAATAGAGGCAGCGAGCGAGTCCTTCATTGCCCTACATGTATCGATTGACCATCTGTCCCGTGATCCGGCGCGTGTTCTGCCTCGTGAGCTGCCCGCCAGTGTGCGAATCGCATCGACAGGTTCTTCACGAACTGGCCTGAATCTGCGGGAAAACCTGCCCGCGAGTCGCGTCCGGAATCTCGACCGCAAGCGAAATTGTTTCGGCACAATTTCTCGATCGATGAGAGTGAGGCGAGCGTCGAAAGCCGACGCGGCGGCCGACGGCCACACGCTCGAACGGGCTCCCTCTATGCCATGATGGAAGCGTGGGAGAGCTTTCGGTTCCGACGCTCGACGCCATGGCGGAGACCGCCGGCGTAAACGACACAGCGACCGAAGGACGCATCGACTCGGCGGTCATCGCCTTTTTGCAACCCATCGTGTCGGTGCGCCAACAGTCGATCCGGATGGTCGAGGCGCTGGCTCGCTCCCGCGACGCCCAGGGCAACCTGTTGACCCCCGCTGCGCTCTTCGGTCGTGCGGACGCGCTCGGGCAGCGCGCGGAGCTCGAGTGTGCGTGTCGGCTCGCGGGGCTCGATGCGTACCGAAAGGTCGTTCATCCGGCGTTCGAACCGGTGTTGTCGCTCAACGCGGATACGTCGCTCGTGCTCGCGGGCGCGCGTGGCGCCGAGGTGCTCGCGAAAGACGCCGCCGATCGCGGCGTCCGACCGTCGTCGATCGCGATCGAGATCCTGGAGTCGGCCTTCAGTGACTCGCGCGAGCTCGAACGTTTCTGCCGTGCGGCGCGCGCGCTCGGGTTCTTACTCGCGCTGGACGACGTAGGCACCGGACACTCGAACCTCGAACGCATCCCTCGACTCGAGCCGGACATCTTGAAGATCGACCGAACCCTCGTCGAAAGCATGAGCACGAGTTATCATCGGCGCGAAGTATTCAGAGCGTTGCTCGCGCTTTCTCATCAGATCGGTGCGGTGGTCATCGCGGAGGGGGTAGAG